>NZ_JANSIV010000039.1:0-1342 GCF_047502705.1 Synechococcus sp. H70.1 | reverse complement strand
GTTGAGCAGTCTGATGGCTGGGTACCCAGTTGCCAAATGCACGTACTTGGCCACCATAAAGCGGTGATCTGTATGGCCGGGCCGCGTTGCCGAATAGGCTACTACGTATCGCCCATCCTCCGTTTTGCGAACGGCGCGAATATGGCCGTAGCAAAGCATTTGATCCCAGCCAATGCGAGCTGCTTCCCGATCCATCGAGGCAAATACATTCCCTGCCAGCGGTGTGTAGGTATCTGCCAACAAAGGCTCACTAAAGACCTGCCACAAAAAGCCGAGTGCTTCCAACAATCGGCCAGAGAAAAAAGAGCGCCAGGCCTCTCGCAAGGCATAGCCGGGCCAGCCCCAAATGTTGTCCGGACAAGAATCGGAGCCAGAGCGAATTCGCTTCCAGCGGGGGATCTGGCAGTTGGTCAACAGCCGTTCATAGCGTTCGTAGGGTTTACGGGCAATGCTGATGACGCGGATATGTTCGGATCTGACTCCATAAATGCGCAGGGTATCCACCCAAGCAAAGCTGCCAATACCACCGCCCAAAGCCAAATAGAGGGTCTCCTCCACAGGTAGGCCAGTGGCTTTGAGGGCACTCAGGGCAATTTGCTTAGCTCGGAACAAGTCCGGTGGGGGGAAGTCGGATCTGGCCCGCACCTCGGGAAGTTCCTCCGGGGCGAAAACCACTGTGGAAGCTGGGGGAACCTCAAGTGCGGTGTCGGGTTGGGTGGCCGGGCGAATGAGGTCGGTGCGGGGCTCCAGCAAAAGGGTGGGGGTGCCGAGCAATAGGGTGGCGTTGGGATCCCTCAGCAAACTGACGGTGATGCTGTAGGGGCCAAGCTCCACCACTTCCCCGCCCTGCAGCACCCGGCGTGCTTGTCGGATTTTTTCCCCATTGATGCGGCTGCCGTTGGCACTGCGATCCTCGTAGATGACCTGACCATCCTCACCGAGATAGATAAGGGCGTGGTAACGGGAGATCTCCCGGCTAGCAAACACCGCCCGGGCCACTTCTTGCCCCTGCCATTCCTGCGGCAGTTGGGCCAGCTCTCTGCCCAAGGCAAGAGGCAATGGAAAAATCAGCTCTTGCTGTTCTTCAGTAATGGGATCTTCCCAGCTTAGTTGAATTTGCATGGCTTTTGTTCACCTCTGTAAAGGTAAAAATGACTCAATCGAGGACAACACAGAACAATGTAATCTCATGAGTCACCTTGGACTTGGCTTGGGATCCCTTTTTCGACTGCCGGGCTCCAAGAGAAAAATGGAACGGTTTAGTTCTCTAGGCAGGAGATCGCGAGGCTCTGTCAGCCTCTGGAGGAGGGATCACCAGCGAAGCACTTAAGACCAAATGTCC
>NZ_JANSIV010000038.1:27293-41445 GCF_047502705.1 Synechococcus sp. H70.1 | reverse complement strand
CGCATGGCGGTAACCCCCGTGGGATCCAGCACCTTGCCGCGCTCTACCTCGGCGTAGACCAGGTAGCGATCGCCACACTCCATCCAGCTTTTGACACAGCACTCCAGGTAAGCCAGGGCATCCAATAGGATCGGGCAGCCATTTTCGGCAGTGGTGATGGCCAAACCGGCAAAGCGGTCTTCACCAGGGCGCTGGGGTCGTTGAAAGTGTCGCTGCAGGCTGCTGCTTTTGCCCTCCCGCAAAATGTTGAGCACAAAAGGCGCTTGGGGACGAGTGAGCAGTTCTGCCTCGCTGTCCCTACTTACAGAAAGGGTTAGGCCAGGGGGGTTGAAGCTGGCCTGGGCCACCGAGGAGGTAAGGAAGCCGCGCGGGATCCCATCTTGCAGGGCGGTCACCACACAGAGGGATCCCACAACCCGGCTGAGGGCCTGCCCCAGCCGATCCGCCTGAGTTTCAACACCGCCTTGGCGGGGGGCACGGGCTCGCTTGGCCTTGCGCAGGGCTTGGGCAAACTGGGATCCCGCCTCCTGACAGGCTTCCAGGACAGCGGGGGTAGGCTTGAACCTGGTGCGGATGGTGGCAAACCCCAGGGTAAAGCCGGCGTTGAGCAACTTGCTTTCAATGAGATCCAGGGCTTCACCGCTCCAGCCATAGGAGCCGAAGACCCCGGCCAGCTTGCTGGTGGGAACAGAAGAGAGGATAATGCCTAGGGCTGTTTGGATCTGGACAGGGGGGTGGCCGGCCAAGGTGGGGGATCCGATAATGAACCCTTGGCAGCGCTCCAGGGCCTGGGCAATCTCTTCAGGGGTAGCCCATTCGCAGTTAATCCGCTCCACGGTAACTCCTGCTCGCTCCAAGCCTTGGGCAATGGCTACCGCCATCAGGCCCGTGTTCCCGTAGGCAGAGGTATACAGGAGAGCCACCCGCTGCTCCAAGGGATCCTCCTCGCACCAGGCGTGGTAATCCAAGCGCAGCCGCCGCAGGCTGTGGCGCACCAAGGGGCCGTGGGCGGGGGCGTAGATCTGGGCGGGGAACTCCTCCAGCTTGGCCAGGGCTGCTTTTACCTGGGGCGCTTGGCTGCGGTGTAAGCAGTCGAAGTAGTAGCGGCGATCCTCGCTAAGCTGCCGCCAGTGCTCGTCGAACACCTGCTCGTCGCAGACATGGGCACCAAACAGCTTGTCGGTAAAGAGGATCCCAGTGGCCGGGTCGTAGGTGCAGAGGGCATCGGGGTGGCGGGGCGTGGGGACAGTGCGAAAGTGCAGCTCATGGCCCTCGCCTAGATCCAGGCGATCCCCATCCCGGATTACCCGCAGGCGAAAGGACTGGTTATTGCCGTAGGGAATGCCAAAATCGGCGGCCTCCTCTTCATCCCGACTAGGAGGCGGGGATTCCCTGCCCTCAAAAGCGGCTCGCAGGGTGAGGGATCCCGGCTTAGAGCAGAGCACCACTGCATAGGGAGCCAGCGGCAGAAGTGCCTTGAGGGTGGCGATGCGGTTGAAGTTGACGTGGCTCAGTAGGATAAAGTCCAGCCGCTGCAGGTACTGGTGCTGGGCCAGCTCCTCGAGAAAAATGTCTGTAAACGACTCCCCCGGCGGATCAATGAGCAAGGTCTGCCGGGCCTGGATGAGGTAACTGTTGGCCGTGGTGCCCCGCTGCCGGGCGTATTCCAGCTCAAACTTGAGGCGATCCCAGGTGCGAGAGCGGAGAACCAAGGTAGAGGAGCCGATAACGGCCACTTGAACATCGCGAGTGGGAGTTTTGCTCGCCATAGCAGTCTCCAGGGGGCCTCTGTCCCCACCTTGCCACGAAACTGGGGAAATGGGGATCCCTTTTCCTCTATGGAAAGCTTTGAGAGCTAACGTAGAATTTGTCCATTCCCTGGAAGTGTTTGCGATGGCCCAAGCTTCTGGATCCGCCGCTGTTTCTACTCCTGCCTGGCATAGTCTTCCTCTTCCCGCTGTTATCCAGAAGTTGCAGACCGATCCCGATTCTGGCCTGACTACCCAGCAGGTGATCCAAAGGCAGCGGGAATTCGGCCCCAACGAGCTGATCTCCTCTCCTGGCCGCAGCGCCTGGCAGCTCTTTCTTGACCAATTCCGCAACGTCATGTTGCTGATGCTGATTGCCGTGGCGCTGATTTCAGCCCTTTTGGATTGGCAAAAGAGAGAGTTTCCTAAAGATGCCCTAGCCATTTTGCTGGTAGTAGGTCTCAATGGCCTGCTGGGCTACTTGCAAGAAAGCCGGGCGGAAAAGGCGCTGGCGGCCCTAAAAAAATTGGCCTCCCCCAGCGTGCGGGTGCAGCGGGACGGGCTGTGGCAGGAGATCCCTGCCAACCAGTTGGTGCCAGGGGATCGGGTGCTGCTGGAAGCGGGGGTGCAGATCCCAGCCGATGGGCGCTTGGCGGAAGCGGTGAACCTACAGGTGCGAGAGGCGGCCCTGACCGGAGAGGCGGTACCGGTTACCAAGCAGGCTGATTGTGTCCTCCCCGAAGACACAGAGCTGGGTGAGCGGCGCAACATGGCCTTCATGGGCACGGAGGTGCTGCAGGGGCGAGGGATCCTCTTGGTTACTGCCACCGGCATGAACACGGAGCTGGGCAAGGTGGCCAGGCTGCTGCAGACGGTGGAAAACGAGCCCACCCCCCTGCAGCGGCGCATGAGCCAGTTGGGCAATGTGCTGGTGTCGGGATCCCTGGCCTTGGTGGCGCTGGTGGTGATCGTGGGGCTGCTCCAAGCCGGGAGCATGGCGCCTTTTGCCTCGCTGCTGGAAACTTCCCTCAGCATGGCCGTGGCGGTGGTGCCGGAGGGGCTGCCGGCTGTCACCACGGTTACCTTGGCCATTGGCACCCAGCGCATGGTGCGCCGCAATGCCTTGATCCGCCGCCTGCCGGCCGTAGAGACCCTGGGATCCGTCACCACCATCTGCTCCGACAAGACCGGCACCCTCACCGAAAACAAAATGGTGGTTACCGACATCGTTACCCCTGAGCGCCACTACCACGTCAGCGGCAGCGGTTATATTCCCAAGGGATCCTTCTACTGCGGCGGCCAGCCCATCGATCCCCAGAGCGCCCCCGATTTGCAGGCCCTTCTCAGGGCGGTGGTCTTCTGCAACGATGCCCTGTTGCAAGCCACTCTCCCAGCCCAGCGCGGCGCTGCCCCCACCTGGTCAATCCTGGGGGATCCCACCGAGGCCGCCCTGCTGGTGGCTGCCGCCAAGGCCAACCTGCAGAAGGCCTCTTTGCAGGAGCAACACCCGCGGGTGCAGGAGATCCCTTTTAGCTCAGAACGCAAGCGCATGAGCGTGGTGGTGCAAGAGGAGGGCAGCTACCGCGTCTACGTCAAGGGATCCGCGGAACTGGTGCTGGAGCAGTGCGCCTACATCCAGAAAAACGGAACTTGGCAGGCCCTCTCAGAAGCGGATCGCCAGGCCATTTTGGGCGCCAACAACCGCTTGGCAGCTCAGGGCATCCGGGTTTTGGGGGTGGCCACTCAGCAGTTGCCGCGGATCCCGGAGAACCTGGAGGAGATCGAGCGCAACCTGGTGTGGCTGGGCCTAGTGGGCATGTACGATCCCCCTCGGCCCGAAGCGCGGGAAGCGGTAGCCCGCTGCCGGCAGGCCGGGATCCGCACCCTAATGATTACCGGCGATCACCAACTCACCGCCATTGCTATTGCCCGCGAGCTGGGCATTCTCGACTCCGAGAACCAGGCCATTGATGGGCGCACCCTCTCCCGGCTGAGCTTTGAGGAGCTGATGGAGACGGTGCAGAGGGTTAACGTCTACGCCCGCGTGGCTCCCGAGCACAAGCTGCGCATCGTGCAGGCCCTGCAAAAGCAAAACCAGTTTGTGGCCATGACCGGCGATGGCGTCAACGACGCCCCTGCCCTGCGCCAAGCGGATATCGGCATTGCCATGGGCATCACCGGCACCGATGTCAGCAAAGAGGCCAGCGACATGGTGCTGCTAGACGACAACTTCGCCACCATCGTGGCGGCCATTGAAGAAGGGCGGGTGGTCTACAGCAACATCCGCCGTTTTGTGAAATACATCCTGGGCAGCAACATCGGCGAGGTGTTGACCGTGGCTGCTGCACCCCTTCTAGGCCTAGAGGACGTGCCGCTGACGCCCCTGCAGATCCTGTGGATGAACTTGGTAACCGACGGCCTGCCCGCTCTGGCTTTGGCAATGGAGCCAGCAGAGCCAGGGGTGATGCAGCGCCCCCCCTTCAACCCCAAAGAAAGCATCTTTGCCCAAGGGCTCGGCGCCTACATGGTGCGCATTGGCGTCGTCTTTGGCTTGGCGACGATCCTCATGATGGCGATTGTGGAAGCCTACATCGTTCACTGGCGCACGATGGTCTTCACCACCCTGTGTATTGCCCAGATGGGCCATGCGCTGGCGGTTCGCTCTAATGACAAGCTGACCATCGAGCTCAACCCCTTTTCCAACCCCTACCTGCTGGGGGCGGTGCTGACCACTTTGCTGCTGCAGTTGGCCCTGCTCTATGTGCCCTTCCTGCGCGACTTTTTCGGGACAGAAGAACTGACCCTCACTGAGCTGCTTATCTGCGTGGGCTTCAGCACGGTGGTGATGGTCTGGGTAGATCTGGAAAAACTCTACCGCCGCTGGCGCCCCCGTTAAGGCTAGCTTCCATGGTTTCCTCCTTTGCCAAAAGCTTTTTCCCAGGGCAGGGTAGGGCAGCTTTTTTCCGCAACTTAACTGAGCGATTCTGCGGAAGCCAGAAGATAAGCTGGAAGCAGCCGCCACCAGAAAAGAGCTGGGGATAGAGATAATGCTGCCGGGCTGGGCCAGCTTTATGCTTGGGGGTATTGTTTTGGTTCTCGGAGCACTTCTAGGGCTTGGCTGGCTCCGGCGGCGGATCCCTCTTTTCAAGCTCATTTTCAGGGGATCGCTAGCAACTTCCAGCCCAGAGGCCCGTTTCCGCGCAGCGCTGGAAGCCAGCCTGGATGCCATCTATCTGTTGGAGGCGGTGCGGGATCCTTTTACCGGCGAGATTGTGGATTTTGTCTTCGTCGATGTCAACGCCAAGGGGGAGGAGCTGATTTCCCGCCGCCGGGAGGAGATCCTCGGCCAGCGGCTGTGCGAGCTGCTGCCCATCAACCGCACGGCTGGCTTTTTTGAAAAATACAAGCGGGTGGTGGAAACCCGCATCCCCCTGGAAGAGGAGTTTCCCATCTCCGGCCAGCCGGGCTTGCGGGCCCGTTGGCTGCACCACCAGGTGGTGCCGGTGGGGGATGGGATCCTCATCACCAGCCGCAACATCACCGAGCAGGTTGAGCGGGAGCAGGCGCTGCAGGAAAGCGAGTCCCGCTATCGCGCCCTCTACGAGGCAATCCCAGACATGATTTTGGAGATTGCTGCCGACGGTCGCATCCTCAACTGCAAGCCGTCCCGCTACTTCGCCACGCTGCGCCCCTCTCAGGACTACATTGGCCGCCGGATCGAGGAGATTTTGCCTCCTGCTTTGCGGGAGCAATGCGAAGTTCTGGGAAGGCGGGCTCTGGCCAACCAGACCGCCGAATACCTGGAGTACGAGATTGAGCCCCAGCCAGGAGTCAGGCAGTATCGCAGGGCCTGTATCGTTGCCCACGGCAGCAAGAAGCTCTACGTCTTGGTGCAGGACATCACAGAGCGCAAGCGGACTGAGCTAGAGCTCAAAGCGGCCGAGGAAAAACAAAGAGCCATTCTGGCGGCCATCCCGGATCTCATCTTTCACCTCGACAGCCAGGGCGTTTGCCTGGGAGTGAGCTGTGGGGGGGAGGTGCGGCCCTACGGCCTGCCAGAAACTTACCTGGGGCGCTCACCCCACGAACTCCTGCCCCCAGACCTGGCGGAGCGGCGGCTTGCCTATATTCGCCAAGCCCTGGCCACCCAAACCCTGCAGCGCTATGAGCAAAGCCTGGAAATCGATGGCGAGGTGCGCCACGAGGAGGTGCGCATTGCCCCTCTGAATGCGCAGGAAGTGGTGCTCATCATTCGCGACATCACGGAGCGGGTGCAGGCACAGCAAGCCCTGCAAGAGAGCGAGCAGAAGTTCCGCGCCCTGTTTGAAAATGCTGCCGTGGCCATCCTCATTCGCCATGCCGAAACGGGCGAGATCTTGGAGGCCAACCCGCGCGCCCTTGCCGCCTATGGATTTCCCAGCCTGGAGGAGCTGCGGGCCTTTGACGCTTCGGAGCAGTCCCCCTATCGCCAGGCCCTGCAGGGAAGGGGGTTCTCACTGCAGCCCTACCTGGAGCAAGCTCGCTCTCAGGGATCCGCCCGCTTTGAGTGGCACTGGCAACGGCGGGATGGCCGGGAGTTTTGGGAAGACGTCTTCGTCCAGCCGCTGGTGCTGCGCGGGATCCCTTGCTGGGTGTTTACCGCCGTCGATATCACCGCCCGCAAGCAGGCCGAAGCAGAGCTGGAGCAATTCTTCTCGGTAGCTTTGGATTTGCTCTGCATTACCGACGAGCAGGGGTATTTTCGCCGCCTCAACCCTGCTTGGGAGACTGTTCTGGGCCGTTCCCTCGAGGAGCTGCAGCAGCACCCCTTGTGGGAATGGGTGCACCCGGAAGATCTGCCGGCCACCCAGAAGGCGATGCAAAAGCTGCTGCAAGAAGGACGCCTGGATGGCTTAGTCAACCGCTACCGCACCCAAGACGGCAGCTACCGCTTTATCGAATGGCGCGCCTCTCTGGCGGGATCCCTGGCCTACGCCGCCGGTCGGGACATCACCCTGGCCAAGCAGACGGAAGAGCAGATGAAGGCGGCTATGGAAGCTGCCGAGGCGGCCAACCGCGCCAAGAGCGAATTCTTGGCCACCATGAGCCACGAGATCCGCACGCCCATCAACGCCATCATGGGCATGGCCAGCCTGTTGCTGGATACCCCCCTGGATCCGCAGCAGCGGGATTGGGTGCAGACCATCCGCTACGGCAGTGAGGTGCTGCTCAGCCTCATCAACGACATTTTGGATTTCTCCAAGATCGAGTCTCAGAAGTTGGAGCTGGAGGAAACGCCCTTTTCCCTGCCCCAGCTCATGGAGGAGCTCTTGGACCTCATGGCCGCCCAAGCCCAGAGCAAAGATCTGGAGCTGGTGGCCTGGGTGGATCCCAGCTTGCCAGCCACCCTGGTGGGGGATCCCAACCGTCTGCGCCAGATCCTGGCCAACCTCCTCAGCAACGCCATCAAGTTCACCCCACAGGGAGAAGTGGTGGTAACCGTCGAGGCCCAGGAGCGAGATCCCCAGGTGCAGTGGGTGAGCTTCCAGGTGCAAGACACCGGCATCGGCATCCCGCCGGAAAAGCAGGATCGCCTCTTCAAGCCTTTCAGCCAGGTGGACAGCTCCATCAGCCGCCGCTACGGCGGCACGGGCTTGGGCTTGGCCATCAGCCAGCGCCTCTGTCAACTGATGGGCGGAGAGATCTGGGTGCAAAGCCAGCCGGGCCAGGGATCCACCTTTGGTTTCCGTGTCCCGCTGCGTGTTCCGGATCCGGCCCTCTTGGCAGCCCCAGCCCTCGATGCTGCTCTGGCCGGCAAGCGGGTTTTGTTGGTGGAAGACAACGCCAGCCAACGGCAGCTCCTGGCTCGCCTGCTCCAGGCCTGGGGGATGCAGGTAACGGCCTGCAGCTTTGCAGCAGAAGCCCAAGCACTGGCCAAAGCCCAGACTTTTGACCTGGCTCTGGTGGATACCAGCCTGCCTGACGGCGATGGGCTGGCCCTGGCCAAAGTTCTGCAGCAGGAGCAGCCCCCCCTGAGGCCTTTGCTGCTGGTGGCCCGCAGCGCGGCTTTGGCAAGCTCTGGCTCTTTTCCTGCCCTGAGCAAGCCGGTCAAGGCCTCGCAACTGCGGGCTCTGCTTTGCCAGGAAAAAGTGCCTGCCGTTACTTCCCCCTTGGAGCCCCCGCTGCCTTTGGCCTGCCGCTGCCCGTTGCGCATCCTGGTAGCCGAGGACAACCCCGTTAACCAAAAAGTCATCCGCCTGATGCTGGAGCGGCTGGGCTATCAGCCGGACATCGTGGCCAATGGCCTGGAAGCCCTGCAGGCGCTGCAACTGCGCGCCTACGACCTGGTCTTGATGGATCTGCACATGCCGGAGCTGGACGGCCTGGCCGCCACCCGCCGCATCCGCAGCGAACTTCCCCCAGATCGCCAGCCGCGCATCCTTGCCCTCACCGCCGACGCTTTCCTGGAAAGCCGTGCTGCTGCCGAGGCCGCCGGCGTCGACGGCTACCTGACCAAGCCCCTGCAGCCGGCTGTGCTGGAGCGCGCTTTGCAGGAAATCTCTTCTTCCTGCAAGGAAGAAAAACCGGAGCCAGCCTTGGATCCCGACACCCTAGCCAGCCTACGCAGCATGCTGGGATCCCCCGAAGACTGGCAGGAGATGGTGCAAACCTACCAGCAAGACAGCCAGGCCCTGCTGGGATCCCTGCGCCAGGCTCTGGAGCGGCAAGATGCCCAAACCGTGGCCCAACTGGCCCACCGCCTCAAGGGCAGCAGCAGCACCCTGGGGGCCAAGTCGCTAGCTCAGATGTGTCAGGAGCTGGAGAACCTCTCTCGCCACCCCTCTCCCGCTTTTGTAAACTGGGATACCCTGAAGCAGGCCTTGCAACGGTTGGAAGCCGAGTACCAGCGAGTTACCCTGGAGTTATCGGCTGCCGCGTCTGGGCCTTCTCCTGTTGCCAGTACCCATGCAGAAGCTTAATGCCAATCCTGTGGCAGATCTCCTTCCCCGACAGGGAGAGGGCTCCTCTGGGGCCGAGGAAAAGCCACTGCTGCTGATTGCCGACGATGATCCCAGCCAGCGGCTTTTGGCTCGCTATACCCTGGAGCGGGAAGGCTACCAAGTTGTAGAAGCGGACAGCGGCTTGGCTTGTCTAGAAGCCGTAAGCTGCCATCAGCCGGACATGGTGCTCCTGGATGCGGTGATGCCGGATCTGGATGGGTTTGAGTGCTGCCGCCGCCTCCACGCCCAAAACCCTGACATGCCAATTTTAATTGTCACCGCTTTAGAAGACGAAGCCTTTGTCAGTGAGGCCTTTGCCGCCGGTGCCAGCGACTACATCCCCAAGCCCATCCACTGGTCGGTTTTGAAGCGGCGGCTGCGCCACTTGCTGCAAGCCAACCAGGCCCAGCGCCGTCTGCAGCAGCTTAACCAGGAACTGGAAGCCAAGGTGCAGGAGCGCACCGCCCAGCTGGCCTGCCAGGTGGCAGATCTGGAGCAGCTCAACCGCCTCAAAGACCACTTTCTGGCCACGGTCTCCCACGAGCTGCGCACACCCTTGACCAAGATCAAGCTAGCTCTGGAGCTTCTGGGCCGCACCCCCCTCAACGAGAAGCAGCGGCAATACTGGGACATTGCCCTGCAGGAGTGCGAGGCCGAAATCCAGCTCATCAACCGCCTGTTGGATCTGCAGGGCTTGGAAAGGAAAGAGTTGGGCTCTGCCGTTGCAGCTATTGACCTGCCCCACCTCTGGCACAGCTTGATCGAATCGGCGCAGCAATGCACTCAGGCCCGCTCCCTCACGCTGCAGGTGGGGGACCCGCCCTCCTCCCCCTGGCGGTTTTACAGCCATCCGCAGCTCCTGACCCAGATCCTCAAAGAACTGCTGGACAATGCCTGCAAGTTTACCCAGCCAGGTGGCACGATCCGTCTAGAGGTTCAGCCAATCCCTGGAGGGGTTGAGTTTAAGATCGCCAACACGGCTCAGATTGAGCCGGAACATCTGCCCTACCTGTTTGAGCGCTTTTACCGGGTGCCCACTGCGGATCCCTGGGCCCAGCCAGGCAGCGGTCTGGGGTTGGCTTTGGTGAAGCAGTGGGTGGAATACCTGCAGGGCCACATTCGAGTCAGCAGCAAGGACGGGTGGACATGGTTTGTGCTCCGCCTGCCCAGCCTAGAACCCTCCAGCAGGATGTGATCAATGGCCAGTGGCAACGGCAGTTTCGGCAGTGGCAAAGGAGGTGCCACAGCCACAGGTAGCCACTGCATTGGGGTTCTTGAACTTGAAGCCGCCCCCCAACAGATCCTCGGAAAAGTCGACGGTAAGGCCCTGGATCAAGGTCATGCTCAAGGGATCCACTGCCACGCGGAGCTCGCCAAAGTCAAAGGTATGGTCATCAGGGTTGGCCTGGGGCTCAAAGTTCATCACGTAAGAGAGGCCAGAGCAGCCGCTGGGCTTGACCCCCAACCGCAGGATGGGCTGCGATCCCTCCTTCTCGTACTTGCTGCGCAGGCGCTTTAGCTCTTGGATGGCGCTCTCGGTCAAGGTGATCATGGCAAGAAAGCTGACACGTACCCTTATCGTGAACGACTCCCAACCCTCATTCGCTAAGTAAGCACAACATGGCTTACGCCACACTGCACGAACAGCCAGCGTACGGACTGCACGCTTTACCGACTTGTTGGTACGAAGGTCACAGCCTGCCGCCAGTGTGCAACCCGCGGCGGGAACAAGTCAGGGAAGCTCTCCCGAGATTGAACTTGTTCTCCTTAGTTGTAGCACGAACGGCTTTATCCCGACACTGATTGGCAATACGGAACACAAATACAGGGCGGGGCTTGCCGCCAATTAAGCTAACAAGGGTTTTGGGCGCCCTTTCTAGGTAAGTTGATAAGCTAGGGATCCCAGTCCTTAGCGCTATCGGCATTTGGCCCTTGTGACAGATCCCAACGCCATCCGCGTTACCTTTCTGGGTACTAGCTCCGGCATGCCCACCCGCCAGCGCAATGTGTCGGGCGTGGCGGTGCAGTTTCCGCAGCGGTCGGAATGGTGGCTGTTTGATTGTGGCGAGGGCACCCAACACCAACTGTTGCGGCTAGACGAGCTGCGCCCCAGCCAGTTGCGCCGCATTTTCATCACTCATATGCACGGGGATCACATCTACGGCCTGCCGGGGCTGTTGGCCTCCTGTGGCCTGGGCAGCACCCCCCAACACATCGACATCTACGGCCCCCCCGGCCTGGAAGAGTACCTGAAGGCGGTGCTACGCTACAGCGAGACGCGGATCCCCTATTCCTTCCAGGTTCACACCGTAGAAACAGGTCTCATTCTTCAGGATCCAGAGTATTGGGTTTTCTGCGCGCCTTTGGATCACCGGGTGCCTGCCTTTGGCTACCGCGTGGTGGAACAGGATCGGCCAGGCACCTTTAACGTGGCCAAAGCCCAGGCCGACGGGATCCCACCTGGCCCCCTCTATGGCCAACTCAAGGCTGGGCAATCCATCTTCTGGCAGGGCCGCTGGTTCCACGGGCGAGATTACGTGGGGGATCCCATCCCAGGGCGCAAGTTCTCCTACTGCACCGACACCATCTTCTGCCGCAACGCCGTCGATCTCTCCCGTGCTGCTGACCTGGTCATCCACGAGGCCACCTACGCCGAAGCGGATCGCGAGCTGGCTCAGCGGGCTAAGCACTCCACTGCTGCCATGGCTGCGCGGGTGGCCGCTGAAGCCAAGGCCCAGACCCTCATCCTTACCCACTTTAGCCCTCGCTACACGTCAGATGGCCCCATCACTTTGGAAGACCTACTGGCCGAAGCCCGCGCCATCTTCCCCAATACACTCCTGGCCCGGGATCGGATGACCTACGAGATCCCGCGCCGCAGCCCTGCTTCCCTGCCGATAGGGGTCTAGGCCCGCTTTGCTAGCTACAATGGTTAGGGATAACAGCCTCAACCTGCGATGACGGATCCCAGACCCTCTCCCGAACGGCCCAAAACCCAGCAGCTGGATCAAAGCGCCAGCGAGTGGCAAGCCTTTAGCGCCCTGCCTCCAGCAACCTCCCTACCTTCTGTCCAGACGAAGCAACCGGCTTCCCCGGCAGCCGGCGCCCCCCAGGCTAAGGAAAACCTGCCCAAACTAGCTCCCTGGGGCAAGCGGATTGGGGCCTTTGCCCTGGATTTTGGGCTGGGGCTAGGGGTCTCCTACCTAGCGCAGGGTTTAGCTTCCCTGCTGGGAGCCGATGCTGGCGCCGTGGACATGACTGGCTACATTGCCTTCTTTGCCACTTGGCTGGTGAACCGCGGCTATTTCCAATCCCGTCCTGAGGGCCAAAGCCTCGGCAAATGGCTGCTGAACATTAAAACCTGGGATCCGGAAACCGAAGCCTCGCCTCATCTGATTCGCTCCCTGGCCCGGGAGGGAGTGCTCTCGCTGTTTGTTCTCACGGAAGCCCTTCTGGTACCCCTAGTTGCCGATGGTCTGTTTGCCTTCTTCGACAAGGAAAAACGCCAGAGCATCCACGACCGTGCCGGGCGCACCCTAGTGGTGGAATCCGAGCGGGGCTACCACCTAGATGAAAAAGTCCTGCGGCTGCTACAAAACCTCCTCGAAGGGGAAGCTACTGAGGACGTTCAATTGGCTGCGCGGGATCTTCTGCGCAAAGCCCAGCGCCATGAGACAGTACGGGACCTCTCCAACCAACTGGGGCGCCTACGTCAGGAGGTTGGCCGCAACACCCGCAGCCTTCGCCACCAAGCTGGAAAGCAAGTTAAAAGTTGGCTTGCTTCCCTCAAAGAAAAGTTAGATAATTGGTAATTGCGCTACGCGCAAGCCCTTCTTCAACCGTGGCTGTTGAAGGGGGAGGTAGTTTCTTCCTCTGCAGAGGGATCCACCCATGGCAAAGGGAAAAGGTGCTCGCATCATCATTACACTGGAGTGTTCGGAGTGCCGCACCAACGTTAACAAGCGTTCTCCAGGGGTGAACCGCTACACTACTACCAAAAATCGCCGCAACACCCCCGGTCGTTTGGAGTTGAGAAAATACTGCCCCAAGTGTAACCGCCATACCCTTCACAAAGAGATTAAGTAGTTCCTGAGCTATGGTTTACATTCGCCGTCGCTTGTCTCCCATCAAGCCAGGAGAACCCATTAGATACACCGACGTTGAGCTGCTCAAGAAGTTCGTAACTGAGCGTGGCAAAATCTTGCCTCGCCGCATCACAGGCCTAACTGCCAAGCAGCAGCGGCAAGTCTCCAAAGCCATCAAACAGGCGCGCATCCTAGGCCTTCTCTACTTTGTCAACAAAGAAGGATAGTTGCGTTGGCCTTCCATGAGCCTGCAGCTTTCACCGCAGTTGCAAGCACGAATGGCCCAACCCCTAGAGATTGGGAGGGTAAAGATCTTCAGTCGGGTCTTCCAGGCACCCCTATCAGGGGTAACCGACATGGTCTTCCGGCGGCTAGTCCGCCGTTTTGCCCCCCAAAGCATGGTTTACACCGAGATGGTTAGCGCCATTGGCTTGCACTATGCTCGCGAGCTGCCCCGCATTATGGAGGTGGGAGAGGGAGAGCAGCCCATTGGCATTCAGCTGTTCGACTGCCGGCCCCATTTTTTAGCTGAAGCCGCTCGCATGGCTGTAGACGAAGGGGCAACTCTGGTAGATATCAACATGGGCTGCCCGGTAAATAAAATTACCAGAAACGGTGGCGGCTCCTCCCTGCTGCGAGACCTAGATACCGCTGCGAAAATTGTTGAAACGGTGGCCAAGGCAGTGGAGGTACCCGTTACTGTAAAAACGCGCTTGGGCTGGTCGGACGAGGAAATTAACATCTTGGATTTTGCCTACCGCCTCCAAGAGGCGGGAGCCCAACTCCTTACTCTACATGCTCGGACACGTGCCCAGGGCTTCAGCGGCAAAGCCCGCTGGGAGTGGATCCGCCGCGTCAAAGAACGTTTGCACATTCCGGTCATTGCTAACGGAGACATTTTCTCCACAGCTGCAGCAGTGAAGTGTCTCGAAGAAACTGGCGCCGACGGGGTGATGTGCTCCCGCGGCACGATGGGTTACCCCTTTCTGGTGGGGGAGATCGATTACTTCCTGAAAACCGGGCAAGAAAAGCCGGCTCCTACTCCCTTGGAGCGAATTCAAATAGCTCTAGAGCATCTACGAGGTCTTTGGGAATATAAAGGGGAACGCGGGATCCGGCAAGCCCGCAAGCACATGGCCTGGTACGTTAAGGGCTTTGCCGGCGCTTCCCACTTTCGTGCTCTTCTTTGCCGCATTGAGACCCTGCAAGAGGGAGAAACCCTGCTGCTGCAGGCTATGGAGCGTTGCCAAGAAGCTGTTTTGCAGCCCGAGGAGCCAGGTGAGGCTTCTGAGGGAGAGCAAGCGGCCTGTGAAGAAGCTCTTCTGGCTTAAAGGAGCAG
>NZ_JANSIV010000038.1:15678-27193 GCF_047502705.1 Synechococcus sp. H70.1 | reverse complement strand
GTCTACAGTTCCCCAGTCTAGGGGATCCCCAACGGATCGATCATTAAGTTTTGTAAACTTTCCCAGCTCCTGCCCTACCCGCCTGTGGAAAACTTGTGGAAAACTTTGAAAAACTGTGGAAAACCTGTGGAAAAAACCCCCTAGTTATCCACAAGGTATAAATACTCTGTGGAAAAGAGCACCCAGTTATCCACAGATTTTCCACAGGCAGGGGACAAGCCCAAAGGCTTACAGCACAAGGCTTTGCCAATCACCAGGCCATCGATTTCCACAATTTCCACAGGCCCTACTACTACTGTTAAAAATTTAAATTGGGTAGGGATCGTGGTTTTTAATCCTCTTCGCGCGCGCGAGAGTGCAAACTAGGGGCAAGTCAGTGCTAGGATTAGCGTATTCAGCTCGCAAGGCCCGCAATGGTACAAGCTCAACGCCCTCTGCAGGAAGAACCTAGGGCAAGCATGTTCGCGTCTGCCCCGCGCGACGGCCGCTCGGGAACTTCGCTGGGGGTTCGTGAAACTGAGCTCCTGGACGGGGCCAAGGAGCAGCCCTTTGCAGCAGCGGGAGGTAGTCCTACTGGTGGCCTTTGCTTTACCTGTGAGCAAGCCAAGCTTAGCCAGCAACTGGCAACAGTTGGGCGAGCTATCGCCAGTCGGCCCGCGCTGCCGATTCTGGCCAACGTGCTGGTGGAAGCCAGCGCAGAAAGGCAGCAGGTGGCTCTGACGGGCTTTGACCTAAGCTTGGGCATTCGCAGCGAGTTTGAGGCGGAGGTGAAAGCATCCGGTCGCCTTACGCTGCCAGCCAAGCTGTTTGGCGACATCGTCAGCCGTCTGCCCAGTGGTTCAGTTACGGTGAGCCAAGTTCAGGAGCGGGTTATCCTCACTTCAGCTGCTGGTCAGTACCAGCTACGCAGTGCTGCGGCAGAGGAGTACCCCACCCTGCCTGAGGTAGTGATCCCTGCTGCCATTGAGGGTGGTGCCGCGCGGGCTCTAGAGGTGCCCATCGAGAGCTTGTTGCAGGGAATTGGCCAGACCCTCTTTGCCGCCTCTAGTGACGAAACCAAGCAGGTACTCACAGGGGTGCATGTCAAGCTTGTGCCTGGGGAGCCGCCGCAGCTGGAGTTTGCAGCCACTGATGGACATCGGCTGGCCATAGCTCAGGTAGAAGTCGAGGGAATTCCAGTTGAGGTAGCCAGGGAAGGGAGAGGGCCTGATTTCACCATTCCCGCTCGGACTCTGCGGGAGGTGGAGCGCATCCTCAGCGCCCAGACTGGTGCCTCCAAGGTGGAGTTGCGCTTTGACCAGTCACAGGTACAATTTGTTTTGCCCCAACAGCGGATTACCAGTCGTCTCTTGGAGGGTCAGTACCCCGACTACAACCGTTTGCTGCCCAGGCAGTTTGAGCGGCAAGTGACCTTGGAGCGGCGACCCCTGATGGAGTCGCTGGAGCGGGTGGGAGTGTTTGCTGCCCAGCGGAACGACATCATCAAGTTCAGTCTCTCGGCAGCAACCCAAACCCTGCGCATCAGCACCGAAGCACCTGATGTAGGCAGTGGCGAGGAATCGCTGCCAGTGCAGATGTCCGGCCCCGATCTAGAGGTGGCCTTCAATGTCCGCTACCTGCTGGAGGCTCTCAAGGTGTTTCACACGCAGCAGGTAAGCCTAGAACTCAACGGGGCCACGCAGCCGGCTGTTTGGAAGCCACTGGGAGCGGTGCGCCTTTGCTATTTGGTCATGCCAGTGCAACTGCGGGCAACGTAACACTCTCCCGCCCTCCAGCTAGTGCTTATCCCCACCCCCCAGTTTCCGGGGAAAGGCTGCAGTGTAAGTGAGGTTGGGAACAGGTCCAGGCAGCGCTGGGGCAGGCGGGAGGCCAACAAGAGGGATAGGCTAGCTGGCCTCATGGCCTTGGAGGGCAGCTTGGGCATTGCGGCGCAGTCGGTTGGCCTTGAGCCGGCGCAGGGCGGAGGCGGGAAAGCGGCGGTCGAACTCCTCGTCGTCAATGCGAGCCAGCTCCTCGAGGTCGGGGGCGATGTTCCAGGGGTAGGGCTGAAAATCGGGAAGGGGACTGAGCCGGGCAAAGCGTTGGTTCCAAGGACAGACCTCTTGGCAAATGTCGCAGCCGGCCACCCAGTTCTGCAGGTTCTGGGCAATCTCAGCAGGGATCCGCTCGGCGTGGCTCTCTAGGGTGTGGTAAGCAATGCAGCGGCGGGAATCGACCACGCCTGGACTAACAATGGCCTGGGTGGGGCAGGCTTCCAGACAGCGGGTGCAGGTGCCGCAGTGGCTCGTGTGAGGTTGGTCAGGAACGAGCTTAAGGGTGGTCAGGATGACCCCTAGAAACACCCAGGAGCCATACTCACGGGTGAGCAAGAGACTATTTTTGCCAATCCAACCCAAGCCCGCCTGCATGGCCCAGGGCTTTTCTGCTATTGGGCCGGTGTCTACGTAGAATCGGCCCTGGTAATCCGGGAATTGCGCTTGCATCCAGAGGTGGAGCTGTTTGAGTCGCCGCCCCAGCACGCGGTGATAATCCCGCCCCCAAGCGTAGCGGGAAATCTTGCCTTTGCTGGGATCCTGACTATGGCAGGTGGGGGTGTAGTAGTTTAGGGCCACACAGACCAGGGAGCGCACCCCCGGCAGCACCCGCTTTGGATCCATTCGTCGCGGGTCAGCCATCCAGGCCATGTCGGCGGCCATGCCTGCAGCTAACCAGGCTGACAGACCCCGTAAGTCCGGGGGGTTTTCTATGCTGGCAATGCCAACTTTGTCAAAGCCCAGCGCCAGAGCCTGCTGCTTTAGCTGGGCAGTGACTCTGGCCGAGTCCATCTCTGATTCTCGAGCGATCCCCGACATCCCTATTCTGGCAGACCCATCACGCGGCGGTAGCGGGCCTCCAGTTGGGCCACCTGCTGTGAGCGGCGCCAGGGATCCCAAAAGCTGTGCTCGAACAGCTCCTGCCGCAGCTTGGCTACATCCACCGTTGTTACTTTGCCGTCGGCCACCACCCGCTTTCCTCTGACCCAGACGCTGTGTACTACCTGGGTGGGCCGGCCCAGTACCAGCAGCCCAATGGGATCCGTGCGGGGTAGCAGGGACAGTTGGGTGAGATCATAAAGCACGAGGTCCGCCTGCTTGCCCACTTCCAGGGATCCCAGCTCCTCTCCCAGCCCTAGGCCAATGGCCCCGCCGCGGGAGGCCATTTCAATACTCTCACGGGGAGCAATCCAGTGGCGGTAGTCGGGATCCGTGATGTTGTGCAGGATGGTGCCGATTTTAATGGCCTCCAGGAGATCCTGGGAATCGTTACTGGCAGCCCCATCGCAGCCAAAGGCCACATTCACCCCTGCTCGGCGATACTTGAGGATGGGGGCGATACCGCTGCCTAAGCGCAGGTTGCTCAAGGGGTTGTGGACAACCGTAGAGCCGGTGCGGGCCAGGATCTCGATATCCGCATCGGTGAGCCAGACACAGTGGGCAAGGGAAGTCCGGCTGTCCAGGTAGCCGATCTGCTGCAAGTGCTTGACTGCGCTGCAACCGTACTTTTCCTGGGCCAGCATCTGCTGAGCGCGGGTTTCCAGCAGGTGGGCATGGCGGGGGAGATCATACTTTTGGCTCAACTCCGCGCAGCCCTCAAACAGCTTGTCAGAACAGAGCTGAATGCCGGTGGGGGCCACCATCAGGCTAATGCCCTCCTCTGGGCGGTGGTACTTCTCAACCGCCTCTTCCACCAGGGCCAGCACTTCTGCTGTAGAGAGGGGATAGGCTGGTGCCTCCCCTTCTCCGCCTGGCAGGCAAGCAGGAAGCGCCTGATCCTGAAGCAGCGGACCAATGAAGGCGCGGATCCCGACCTCTCGGTAGGCCCGCACGGCTGCCTCGAGGGTGGCCAGCTCCTGGCCAGGGATGAGGATAAGATGATCCACTACGGTCGTGCCGCCGCTGAGCAGGGTCTCGACCGCCGTCGCCAGCGCGCTGAGGTAGATCTTTTCTGGATCCGGCGGCGAGTACTCGTGCAGTTGCGCCAGCCACAGTTCTAGCGGGTAGGGCGGGATGATCCCGCGCTGCCACAGCTCGGAAGAGTGGGTGTGGGCATTAACAAAGCCAGGCAACAAAAGCTTGTTGTGGGCATCGAGCTCTACGCCATCTGGGCCTACTGAGGCCAGCCCTTTGCCGATGGCAGCAATTCGCTCCCCTTCAATGCGGACATCTGTAGTCTTGTAGCCGCCGGCGGTAGGGATCACCGCATTGCGCAGGATAAAGCCCATGCCCAAGATCCGAAATGGTTGCCTGTTACCCTAGCTTGCCACTCCCCCGACTTCTTACGCAGCCCACAAAGGAGCTCGCAAAGGCGTTGTCAAGGCGCTCCTCCACACTTCTGCTGACTTTCCTTTCGTCACGAAGTCCCCTATTTCTTCTTCTTGCTAGAGCCTTTTTTGGCCGGCTTGCCCTCGGCAACAGGCTCATTCCCAGCAGCCTCCACCGCAACTTGGTCAGCCGCAGGTTCTGCGGGAGGAGCAGTTGCTGCTTCTGCCGCTTGCGGTGGCTCCGCTGGCTTGAGACCGGCCTGCGCAGCCACTTCAGCGACAAAATCCACTTTTTCTTTCTCAATCCCTTCCCCCAGGACAAAGCGAGCAAACCGCCGCACCCGGATGTTTTCTCCCAGCTTGGCAATGTGTTGCTTTACCAATTCCTCTACGGTAATTGATGGATCTTTGATAAAGGGCTGATCCATCAGAGACAGCTCTTTCAGACGCTTTTCAACGCGACCTTGAACAATTTTTTCCCGCACATGCTCGGGCTTGCTAGCCAGATCCTCCTTGCCCATCTCGATGGCCCTCTCTCGCTCCACCACTTCAGGAGGGATCTGGTCAATGCTGATGTATTCCACGTTTTGGCAGGCGGCAATCTGCTTGGCAATGTCCTGAACCAGCTTTCTAAACTCTTCGTTGCGGGCTACAAAGTCTGTCTCGCAGTTGACCTCTACCAAAACCCCGATTCGGTTGCCGAAGTGGATGTAGCTATCAACAACTCCTTCTGCAGTGATGCGACTGGCCTTCTTGGCTGCCCCTGCTAAGCCTTTCTGCCGCAGCAAAACAATAGCTTTCTCCCTGTCGCCGCCGGCCTCTTCCAGGGCTTTTTTGCAGTCCATCATGCCTGCGCCTGTTTCTTCGCGCAGTTGTTTGACTAGTTGGGGATCAATTTTGACATTAGTCTTGGCATCGCTCATGAGGGTTCCTCAACAAACTAAGGATATGGTAAAGATGTCACCTGACTCTGGGCCAAGCTGGGGGTGCTGTCGGCAAGCCAACCGTCCATTCCCCGCCTGGGTTACCAAGGCAGCCCCTAAAAGTGTTCCGCGCCCAAGTGGGCATTACCAGGACCCTGAACCGCTGGTATCCGCTCCTGTAGCCTACCATGGGAGCGACTAAAGTCGCCTCAGGACTTTTCTTCCCCCCACTGCGGGGGTACGGAGCTTGCGGCCGTTCCCTGGGAAAATTTTAAGCTGAGATCTCTGGACAGAGAATAGGCAGGGAAATCCTCCCTGCCTTGGAATTGAGGGCTACTCGCCCGCCTCGGGATCTCCTTCCTCTTCCATATCTTCCAAAGTGTCCTCTTCTTCTAGATCCATGGCCCCCTCGTAGTCGTACTCTTCCTCTTCGACCGTGTCGAGTTGCCCGTGTCGACCTTCATAGATGGCATCGGCCAGCTTGCCTACAATCAGCTTAATGGCTCGAATGGCATCGTCATTGGCGGGGATGAAAACGTCGCTGAGATCAGGATCACAGTTGGTATCTAGGAGGGAGATGATGGGGATCTTGAGCTTGATGCATTCTCGGACAGCGTTGGCTTCGCGCCGCTGATCCACGATAATCACGGCATCCGGCAGTCGGCGCATGGTTTTGATGCCGCCTAGGTACTTCTCTAGCTTGGCCAACTCACGCCTTAGGCGGGCTGCTTCTTGTTTGGGCAGACGGTCCAGCAGACCGCTGCTTTCCATCTCTTCGATTTCCTTGAGGCGATCAATGCGGGTTCTAATCGTGGCCCAGTTTGTAAGCATGCCCCCCAGCCAGCGCTGGTTAACGTAGTAGCTGCCACAGCGGGTGGCTTCCTGGGCAATGATCCCAGCAGCTTGGCGCTTGGTGCCAACAAAGAGGAAGCGCCAGCCCTTTTCGGCACCCTCCCGCACGTATTCATAGGCTTCATTGAGGTAGCGGGCTGTCTGCACCAAGTCAATGATGTGGATGCCGTTGCGCTCGGCAAAAATGTAGGGCCGCATCTTGGGGTTCCAGCTGCTGGCCTTGTGACCGAAGTGAACCCCCGCCTCCAACAGTTGAGGCAAAGTGACGACGCTCATGGTTCAGTTCTCTCCTACGGGTTAGCCTCCGCCTGAACAGATCCCAGTTGAGGGCACCCGATGGTTCAGGCGTGTGGGGTTTTGACAGCCTAACTAAGCTAGCACGTCCTTTGCGGGATTTGGCAGCTGGCTTGGGGCTCTTGCCAGGAGCCAGCTTCTAGTGCTAGTTTAGTAGAGCACCTCCAGAGCGCGTCTCTGGTACAGGTGCGTCGGGGCGTAGCGCAGCTTGGTAGCGCACCACTTTGGGGTAGTGGGGGTCGAAGGTTCAAATCCTTTCGCTCCGACTTAGATCCCTAACTAGGAAAGAGCCCCTGTCCAAGGACAGGGGCCGCAGTTTTTCTTCTGGAGTAGGCTACGCAGAGGGGGGAGGCAAGCTCTGGAGAAGACTGTGGACCACGGCCGCCGAGTTGAGGGCTACTGTCTGAAAGAAACTGAGGAAATCGGTATCGCTCCCTACATCGCTAACCGAGCGCACCAGCAGGCAAGGGATCCCAGCCTCCTGGGCCACCCGCACCACGGCTGCCCCTTCCATCTCCACCACCAGCGCCCCCGTGCGCTTGCGAATTTGGTGGCGGAGCTGGGCGTCGGCCACAAAGACGTCGCCGGTGGCCACCAGGCCTTGATGGATAGCCGGGTAGCGTCCTTGCAGGGGGTGGAGAGGGATCCGCTCCACCTGCTTCATGAGGAGGTCGTAGAGGGCGCTATCGGCCTCAGCGAGGGGATGGCGCAACTCAGGGATGAAGTCGATCCCCAAGACAAAGCCCTCTGGGCGTCCGGTGCCGAAATCGTGCTCGATAGCGGCATGGGCCAGGACCACATCCCCTAGATGGAGATGATCGGCCAAGGCGCCGGCCACGCCGGTAAAGATGATGCCCTGCAAGGGAAAATGGGCCACCAGCAGAGCTGCCGTGGTTGCCGCCCGCACCTTGCCCACCCCCCCCTGTACCACCACCACTGGCTGCCCAGCCAGGGATCCCTGATGGAATTGCCGCCCCAGGTGGGTATGGACGGCATAAGTCTCCATTGCCTGGGTGAGCATGGCCACTTCCTCTGGCAGGGCTCCCACAATACCGATAGCTTTCTGGGATGGGCTGGATGCAGTTGCCATGAGGCTTCCCTCAGTTCTTTCTTCCACCAAACTAGGTGCCCTGGAGACATTTAACCCGAAGCAGCTCCATTCTGGCCCAAGCCGGATCCGGCCAGGAAAGAGACCAGCCAGCTAGACGCGTAGGGGGTATAGTTAAGGTGGTTGGACAGGAAGTAGGAAAGAAGGCCATGGCCACCAGCGAGCCGCTCATTGAGCTTTCCCCAGAGGTTTTTCCAGGTTTGGTGGAAGAGCCACCCCGCTACGTGGAAGTGGTCTCGGCAGTGGTTTCCAGCCTCAAAGAAGATGCCGCCTACGAGAACCACGAGCAGGGGCACACCTGGAAATTCACCTATGGCAGCGTGGAAGTGTTTGTCCACCTAAGCGGCGAATCCCCCGAAGATACCCTCTTGGTGTGGTCTCCCGTTCTCTCGCTGCCGGTGGCGGAGCCGGCCAAGCTAATGCAGAAACTCCTGGAGAAAAACTGGAGTGAAACGCTGGAAGCGCGCTTTTGCATCTGGAACAACCAAGTGGTCCTCAACCACCACCGCACTCTGGAAGGGATCAGCGCCAGCGAGATCTCGCGCGCCATCACCCTTGTGGCCAGCTTGGCCGATGAGTACGATGAGCAGCTCCAGGCTGAGTTTCCCAAAGCTTGAGCTGCGGCGCGATCAGGATGGGATCCCCAGGCTACTGGCTACCCTATTGCGTAGCCCCCGGCACCTGGCAAATGGAGCAAGATACCTGGCTTTTGCAGCGGCTGCGCCAGGATCCCAGGCTCTGTTTGCGCTTTTACGGCTGGGATCGGCTTACCCTCTCGCTGGGACGGCACCAGGCCTGGCCGGATCCAGCGCCAGGGATTCCGGTGGTGCGCCGTCCCACTGGCGGAAGAGCGGTCTTACACCAGGCGGCTGAAGATGGAGCAGAGCTGACCTACAGCTTGGTGCTGCCCCTGTCTTACCTCCAAGCTCGGCTGCCTCGTTTGCAGCGAACCTCGGTGTACGACTTCTGCTGCCGCTTTTGGGTAAAGGGGCTGGCAGAACTGGGCGTTGAGGTGGATCCAATCCTCGCTCACAACCGAACCCATGCCCAGAACCGCCCAACCCCAGATTCGGGCTACCGCAACAAAACCAGTTGCTTTGCTGCCCGTACCCGCGCCGATCTCAGCTGGGGAGGCAAAAAGCTCATGGGCAATGCCCAACTGTGGCAACCTTGGGGGATCCTGCAACAGGGATCCCTCTTGCTGCGGCCCAATCTCGAGCTGTGGGAGCGCTATCTGCCCGGCTCGCAGGTGATTGGCCTGTACGACCTTTGCCCCACAGCGCCGGGGATCCCTGCTTTGGTTGCCCATTTTCTCCAGGCAGCGCAGGAGTGCTTTGGGGTGGAGTGGCAAGAGGAGGCCTGGCCAGAGCCGCTCCATTTGGAGGATCCCGCGGGGATAACCGGGCAAAGCTGACCCTGAGGGATAGGGCTTCCCCGCAGCGGAGACGGTAGACAACGTTGCAAGGGAGGAGGAATCTCCAGCTGAGGGGCCTGTGCTAAAACCAAGGCAGCGCTCAGCCAGGTGAGCCATGCCAAAAGTTTGGGCGGCAGTCTTGCTCAGTGTATCGCTGTGGATCCCGCAGCCTGCTTGGGCCATTGCCCTCCAACAAGTGCCCAACCCCCGCCGCCAGTATGGAGGATGGGTTTCCGACACCGCCAACATCCTCAGCAGCAGCACTGAAAACGAGCTCAACCGTCTCCTTACCCAGCTTGAGCAGCGTACCACTGCCGAGATGGCGGTGGTGACGGTACCCAATACTCAGGGATATGCCACGCCGAAAGCGTTCACCACGCAGCTATTTAACTACTGGGGCATTGGCAAGGCCGGTCGCAACAACGGCGTGTTGTTTCTCATCTCGGTGGGGGATCGGCGGGTGGAAATTGAGACGGGCAGAGGCTTGGCCACCATCCTTCCTAACAGCCGCGTTCAGCAGATTATCGACCAGCACATTCTACCCAAATTTCGCAATAGGGATTTCGAGGGCGGCACCTTGGCAGGAGTACGGCAGTTAACTGCAGTGCTGCAGGGGCAGCCAGTTGCCGAGGTTCAAGCTTCCTCTGCGCTTTCCCCTGCAGCCGTTCCTCGATCGGGTGGAAGGGAAGCCTTGGCCGTTGCTCAAGGCTTGCTGGAAGGGAGCCTACTGCTGCTGGGGATCCTGCTCCTAGGGCTGGGGTGGCGGCGCTCCCGCCTGCCGGTCTATCTCAAGGCCGAGCGGGGAGGAGGGAAAGTCCTATCGCTAACACGCCGAGAGCAGGGGACAACGGCTGCCTTCTCTTCGCTCCAGAGCGCCCCCATTCGCCGGCTTCTCTATCCTGGTTCCCTCTGCCTTGGTCTCTTCCTGATGTCGGTCAGCGGCAACTGGCTGGTACTGGTGCTGCCCTTCCTGGCAGTTGTGACCACCGACGGCATCTTGGGCTCGAAGCGTGGGATCCCGTTTCAGCCGGTGGTGTGTCAAAGCTGCGGTCGGCCCCTGCGCCCCATCCAGCCGCAAGTTCTGGATAAGCAACTTCCCCCAGCGCATCGCCTGGCCAAAAGCCGGCGCAGAGCCCGCTACTACGGCTGGTTTTGCCCCGCCTGTCGGGGAGTTGCCCTGGTTGTTCGCGAGGGAATAGCCTACCGTCACCTTTACTGCCCTAGCTGTCAAGCCCTTACCCTTGACCTCACTACCCAGATTCTCCAGGAAGCAACCTATTCCTCCAGCGGTTTGAAGTTGGAGATCCTAACCTGCCCGATTTGCCAGTACCGTAGCGAGAGAACAGTGGTGATCCCGCCACTTAGGGACAGTGACTCCGAGAGGGATTCTGGGAGTACCTCTGATAGCGATTTCGGGGGCGGCAGCAGCGACGGCGACGGAGCAGGCGGCAGTTGGTAAAAGGTAGTGAATGCCCCCTAACCCTAGAGATTTCTCTATCGATCTAAAAGGAGAGCCGGCCTTCTCTTAGATCCGTTAGGACAGTACAGTGGTAAGGGAGTGACAATAACAACTGGTGAGGATAAAAGCCCATGACTCTTGCAGAAGGCGTACAGCTGGTTACGTTTGGGGTGCTCTCGGCAATGGCCGTCGGCTTTGCCTTGGGGGTGATTTGGGCCCCTAACATTGTCTATTCTGGTTTTCTCTTGGGGGGCGTTTTCCTGAGCATTGCTGGGCTGTATCTCCTCTTGAACGCCGATTTTGTGGCTGCCGCTCAAGTGTTGATCTACGTCGGCGCTGTCAACGTACTGATCCTGTTTGCCATCATGCTGGTGAACCGCCGCTACACCTTTGCCCCTCTAAAGCTAGGCTGGCTGCGCGATGGAGTAACAGCAGTAGTGTGTTTGGGTCTGTTTGCCCTCCTAACAGCAATGGCCCTGAATACCCCCTGGCAGTTGCAGCCGATCCAGCCCATGAGTAGTGCTATGGTGATCGGCGGGCATTTCTTTAGCGATTACCTGTTGCCGTTCGAGCTGGCTTCTGTTCTGCTACTGATGGCCCTGATTGGAGCCATTGTACTAGCGCGTCGAGAGTTTGTCGCCCCCCAAGCCAAAGAGGGGGATCTTAGCTTGCTGGAGCGGGCCCGGCCCCCGCTTGAATCCGAGTTGGAACGCCAGACAGAACTGGTGAGCACCCGTTAAAGCGGCCTGCTTTCGGCCATCCACCTAGTGCTTTCCTCGTACTTTTCTATCCATTGGAGCCTTTGGCAATGTTGCAACTGCAGTTTTTTCTAGTAGTAGCAGCAGTCCTCTTTTGTATTGGCATTTACGGATTAATTGTTAGCCGCAACGCCATTCGGGTGCTGATGTCAATTGAGCTGATGCTCAATGCTGTCAACTTAAACTTTATGGCCTTCTCGAATTTTTTGGACTCGGCTATGATCCGCGGCCAAGTCTTCTCAGTGTTTGTCATTACTGTGGCGGCTGCCGAGGCCGCTGTAGGCTTGGCTATTGTGTTAGGGATCTATCGCAATCGCGCTACCATTGATATGGAGAGGTTCAACCTGCTCAAGTGGTAGCCTCCGTGAAGGGTAAAGCTAGCAAGTACCAGCAAAAGCCAGAATGCC
>NZ_JANSIV010000038.1:13131-15578 GCF_047502705.1 Synechococcus sp. H70.1 | reverse complement strand
CCTCTCTTTTAGAGAACAACCAAGGATAGTAGCAGGCCAGCTTTACTGAGCTGAGGAGGGTGTAGAAGCTCCCTGAATTTCTTCCCGGAGCATTTTCGCTGCTGCCACCATGTTTTTCAAAGCAGGGATAACCTCCTCCCAGCGGCGAGTCTTCAGTCCACAGTCAGGATTTACCCAAATCTGCTGCAGCGGCAGAAGCTCTATAGCCTTTTTCAGCTGTTGAACTATCTGCTCTACAGTGGGTACCACGGGGCTGTGAACGTCATACACTCCATTTCCCACTTGATGCCGGTAGCCTGCCTCGGCAATTTGCCGGAGGGTTTCGTTGTTACTGCGGCTATTTTCAATGGAAAGCACATCCGCATCCAAGCGCTGAATGTGGGGCATGATGTCGCCAAACTCTGAGTAACACATGTGAGTATGAATTTGGGTTTCAGGCCTGGCAACACCTGCAGCTAGGCGAAAAGCATCCACTGCCCAAGAGAGGTATTCATCCCAACGCTCTCGCTTTAAGGGCAATCCCTCCCGCAGTGCCGGTTCATCAATTTGCACTATCCTAGCGCCCGCAGCCTCTAGGTCGGCCACCTCATCCCGCAGCGCCAAAGCAATCTGGATTGCCTGATCCCGTCTGGGGAGATCATCGCGTGCAAAAGACCAGTTCAATAGGGTTACGGGCCCTGTTAACATTCCTTTGACAATCTTCGAGGTAAGGGATTGAGCCACGCGAAACTCTCGCACAGTCATGGGCTGACGGCGCGCCACGTCACCATAGATAATGGGTGGACGCACGCAGCGGCTACCATAGCTCTGCACCCAGCCGTGTTCTGTGAAGGCAAAGCCTTCCAGCTGTTGTGCAAAAAACTCCACCATATCGGTGCGTTCAAATTCCCCATGCACCAAAACGTCTAGCCCCGCTTCCTCCTGCCAACGGATACAGCGAGCAATTTCCGCATCAATGGCTGCTTCGTACTCCGCCTGAGTAATCTCACCCCGTTTGCGCTTGACCCGCAGTTGACGTATCTCAGCAGTTTGGGGAAAGGAGCCAATAGTGGTGGTAGGCAAAAGGGGCAGTTGAGGTTGCAGAGGGCGGCGTTGGTCGTAAGGCAGCGCCCGTTCCAGACTTTGGGCGGTTACCTGACGAACTCGCTCCCGAACAGTTGGATTTTGGGGACTAAACTCAGCAAATTCCCGCCACTGCGCCTCGATAGTGGCCAGTTGCTCCTGGGCTGCTGAACCTCCCTGGGCCAAAAGGACAACTTCCTCTAACTTCTGTTCTGCAAAACTCAGCACTTGGAGCAGGGGAGTGGGCAAGTGGGTTTCTCGTCGGGCATCATAGGGTACAAATTGCAAGGATGCAGAGGGCTGAATTCGCAAATTGGTAGTAACCTTTTGAATGTTCTCTAGGATAGAAAGCACACGTTGGGGGCGAATTTTCCAAATATTGCGACCATCTACCAACCCCACCTCCAGTTGCTTATTACTAGGAAACCCATAGGTTTGCAGAAGTTCTAAGTTATTCCCCCGCGTAAAATCCAGGCCAATGCCTGCTACCGGCAATTCCACGACCCAAGGATAGGTTTTTCCCAAGTCGTCAAAATAGGTCACCAAATGAATCGGAATTCCTATAGTGGTCAGTTGAGTGTACGTGGTTGTAACTGCTTCTTGCAGGGCTTCTGCTTGGGTTGTAACCAGAATTGGTTCGTGGAACTGCACTTCAGTAATGCCACCTGCAGCCAGTTGCCTTAGCAATTCAGCATACAGGGGCAGCAAGCGCTGCAAATGTTCTTGCAAGCTCCCCTTAAGGCGACTGAGGCAAAGTAAGGTGACGGGGCTAAGAATGATGGGAACAGCTCTCTGTCCTAGGATGCTTTGCGCTTGGTTGACTACTGCTAGGAAGCTGGAAAAATTGGCTTCGGGTTGGGTATCCTCATCAATTTCTGGCACTAGGTAATGGTAGTTAGTATCAAACCACTTGGTCATTTCTAGAGCCGGGATACCCTCTTTCCCTCGGGCCATTGCAAAGTATTGATCAAGCCCCGACAAGTGACGAAATCGCTTGGGGATCAATCCCAAAAATACACTCCAGTCCAGAACTAGGTCATAGAGGGAAGTGTCCCCAATACCAATGTAATCAATACCTGCATCTTTCTGTGTCTGCCAATTGTCTAGCATCACCTGTTGCAGGGTTTTCTGGATACTCGTTGCATCAGATTTCTGACTCCAAAAGGACTCAAGTGCCTTTTTCAGTTCACGATTTTTCCCAATTCGAGGGTAACCTAGAGTTGCTGTGGAAAAGGCCATAGCTCCACCATCACAGACGGTTTCCGAGGCAGTGGCTAATTATTCTAGAGCTCACCGAGCAAGCCTGCCTATGCGCCAGGGGGGGATGCGGCCAGCTCCTCAACTTTTCAAGTCAACTTCCGGATGTAGAAGGCTGAGAAGGTTGG
>NZ_JANSIV010000038.1:0-13031 GCF_047502705.1 Synechococcus sp. H70.1 | reverse complement strand
CCAGCTCCTCAACTTTTCAAGTCAACTTCCGGATGTAGAAGGCTGAGAAGGTTGGGTTGGCAAGGGCGGGCATTGGATCCCGGGGATTAGGGACTCCAGTAAGCCACTGCAGGCATCCCAAAGCAACTCGATGACGTAATGGAAGCCAGTCTCACCTCCGTAGTAGGGATCCGGAACTTCCTCGTCCGTATGGAAGCGGCAGTAGCTACAAATTAGGCGCACTTTTTCAGCATACTTTCCTTGAGGATCAAGTCTGAGGATGTCGCGATAATTTTGCCGATCCATGGCCAGGATTAGGTCAAACTCCCGCAGATCCAAAGGATGAATTTGCCGGGTTTGGCCGTGCAGCTCCACTCCATAGCGCTGGGCAACCTGGCGCATACGGCGATCTGGGGGACTGCCAATGTGGTAGGCAGCTGTCCCTGCTGAATCACAGATAATAGCCCCCTCGTAGCCGCTGCTGCGTAAGAGGTAATTGGTGATCCCTTCGGCGGCAGGGGATCGGCAGATGTTGCCCAAGCACACAAACAAAAGCTTTTGGTTCATGGAGTGGCAGCAGGAAGCATTTCCCTTTGCATTATCCGCGTTCTCTGGTTCAGCGTACAGAAGTGGGCAAGGATTGGCAAGGCTCTCCCCCGCAGGCAGGGGGGTAGATTCTCGGCCAAAATAGAGCTAGTTCCTCTGGTTCAATCCCCTATGCCAGATGCCACCCGCTACCCCCACCCGCAGGATGTGGCCAATCTCATCCTCTACCTGCAAACGGAGCTGGCTCTGTTTGAACAGTGGGCTGTCCAAGAAGGGATCCCGCCAACAGCCCTGCGCCCCATTGAGCGCTCCCAAGAGGTGCTGCGGCGGGCCGTGGATCAATTGGAGCTGCGGGAATGGTACCGCGAACTCACCGATGGTTTCCGGGATCAGCTGGGGCGCCTAGAAGAGTGGCTCTAGCTGTTCTTGGCCGCTTTCCGGTGCCAAAATGAGGACAGCTTTCCCAGCTCAGGCGCCCATGTTGCAGGTCCAGCACCTTTTCTATCACCCGGCAGCTCTTCCCCAGCCAATTCTCCGCGATCTCTCCTTTGAGCTGGGCCTCAACCAACTGGGGCTGATTGTGGGCAAAAGCGGGGCCGGGAAGAGCACCCTGCTGGAAATTTTGGCCGGATTGGCCCGGCCCACGCGCGGGCGGATTGCCTGGGGAGAAACAGAGCTCTCTCCTCAGCAGCTGCGCAGCCTAGCAGGGCTAGTGTTTCAGTTTCCGGAGCGGCACTTTTGTGGCCTGACGGTGCTAGAGGAAATGCGCTTTGGCCACCCGGAGCTGACCCCCAAGGAAGTCGAGAACGTCCTCAAGCAAGTGGGACTGGAAGGGATCCCTTTGCATAGCTCCCCCAACTGCCTTAGTGGTGGGCAACAGCGGCGCCTGGCCTTAGCAGTGCAGCTCATTCGTGGCCCCTTCTTGCTCCTGCTGGATGAGCCGACAGCAGGGCTAGATTGGTCAGTGCGACAGCAGTTGATTGAGCTGTTGGCGCGCCTGAAATCTAGTTGGACAGTGCTGGTGGTTTCCCACGACCCGGAGGAACTGGCTGCTATTGCCGATGTGCGCTGGCTCCTGCAGGAGGGATCTCTGCAGCCACTGCCGGCAGAGGTGTTGCTCTATAGATAACGGCGGGGATCGACCGGCTGACCGTTGACCCGCACTTCAAAGTGAACATGAGGCCCGGTGGAGAGGCCAGTGGAGCCGGAAGCAGCAACGACTTGCCCGCGCTGGATCTCCTGGCCTACCTCCACCGTGATGCGGCTGTTGTGGGCGTAGAGGGTAGTAATGCCGCCGCCGTGGTTGATGATGACCGTGTAGCCGTAGCCGCCATACCAGCCGGCGTAGAGAACAGTGCCCCGTTCTGCCGCTCTCACGGGCGTGCCGATGGGCACCCCAAAGTCAATCCCTGTGTGGAAGCGGCGGCTGCCATAGATGGGGTGAACCCGCCAGCCAAAGCCGCTGGTAATTGGCCCGTGCACTGGGGGGAGCAGCCGGCCTCTCCCCTGAAAGGGATCCCTACCCCTTCGCTGGCGGGCCTGTTGAGCAAGCAGGTACTGGATGAGACGGGTAAGCTGTTGGGAATCGGCTTCCAGCCGCCGTTGGGCTGCTTCATAGGCGGCGCGCTCCTTGGCCAAGCGACTCATCAGCTGCTCTTGGGCCGCCGCCTGCTGCTGCAGTTGGTTTTTCTGGGCGGCCAGCTCTTGCAAGATTAGAGAGATCTCGTTGCGCTGGGCCTCCAAGGCAATGCGCTGTTGCTCCACCTCCTTGGCCATCGCCTGCAGCTCTTGGATTAACTGTCGATCCGCCTCGATCAAGAGTTGCAGTTGGTGGCGGCGGTCGAAAAACTCGTTGAGGTCCCGGCTAGTGAGTAACAAAGCCCACCAGTGTTCGGCCCCCTGCCGCTGCAGGTAGCGTAGGCGGGCAGCCGTCCCCCGTTGCTGCCGCCTCAAGCGGTCTTCCAGCTCTTGGAGCTCCTGCTGCGCTTGCTCCAGCGCTTTCTGGGCTTGCTCGAGGCGGTATTGGTTATCCTGTAGGCTAACTTCGGTCTGCCGAAGGTTTTGCCGCAGGGATCCCATGCGGCGACGGGCTTCTTCTTCGGCTTGGCGCAGCTCCCCAAGGCGGCGCTGGTTGCGCTGGATTTGCTGCTGGATCTGCTGCTGCCGCTGTTGCAGTTGGTGGACATTCTGCGCCTGCGACGGGGCAACTCTTCCTACTCCTCCTAACAGCAGGAGGGCCAGCAACCCCAGGATTGCCCATGCCTTTAGGCTGCGTGTCATCACTCCTCACACTCTCAGCCGCTACCGCCCCTAAAGATACCAATGGCGGCTGGTGGAGACCCAAGCATAAAACACTGGCAATGCAGTAGCCCTCTTCTCACCCGGCTGACCCCAATAACAAAAATGGTGGAAACTTAAGCTAAGCTGGGCAACTGCAAAAATGGTCTTCGAGGGTTCTGAGCCACGACACCCCTGGCTACTCGAGCTGTGGCAGCAGCCATTGATTGCGGTAATTCGTCTCTTGGCCAGCTCTGCCCAAGCCCTAGCGGCAGCCACTCTGGCCATCCGAGCCGGAATCCGCCACATTGAAATTACCACGCCAGTTCCTCAGTATTTGCAGCTCATTGGCCACCTGCGACAAGAGCACCCCCACTGTTGGGTAGGAGTAGGCACCGTCTTCAATCAACAGATGGCGGAGGAGGCTTGGCGGGCGGGAGCCCAGTTCTGTGTTTGCCCTTTCACGGACGAGAGCCTCATTCGCTGGGGGCAGGAAGTGGGGCTGCCCATTGTTGCGGGTGCTCTCACCCCCAGCGAGATCTGGAGAGCGTGGCAGGCAGGAACAGCGGCGGTAAAGCTGTTTCCAGCAGAAAGCGTAGGCGGACCTCGCTACCTACGCCACCTCCAGCCCGTGCTGGGATCCCTGCCCTTGATCCCCACTGGAGGAGTTACCCTGGCCAATGCTGCTGAGTATTTGCAGGCAGGGGCCTGGGCTGTCGGCGTTGGAGGGGATCTGTTCCCGGCGGAGCTGTTGGCAGGAGAGGGGCTAGACGAGGACCGGCAAAAGTGGGAAAATCAGCTGCGGCAAACGCTAGAGCAGCTTGTTGCCCAGAGAAAGGTGGCTCCCAAACCCGGTTAGCTTGAACAAGCCGGTAGAAGAGGGGGCAGGGTGTATGAAGGGGTTCCTAGATCTGTACCTGGAGCAAAAGGTCCCCACCCCGGTTGAGGAGGCCACTTGGCGCCGCTGGTTTGAGGCCTGGCTGCGCCAGCTGGGGGTGACGGATCCCTGTGAGCTCAGCCTCTGCCTCACTTCTGACGAACACATTCGCCAGCTCAACCGTGACTTTCGTCACATTGACGCCCCTACCGACGTGCTAGCCTTTGCTGCTGAGGAGATGGTTACTCCTGTAGAGTTGCAAAAGCTAACAGGGGTGCGTCTGCTGGGGGATATTGTGATTTCTGTACCTACCGCCTGCGCCCAGGCCAAGGCCCAAGGGCACCCCCTCTCCCACGAACTGGCCTGGCTGGCTAGTCATGGGCTGCTGCATCTCTTGGGATGGGATCACCCAGATGAGCTTTCCCTGCAGCGCATGCTGCAGCAACAGCAACACTTGCTTGCTGCCATTCAGGAAGAGGTGGAGGTGGCTCATGGCCAACAGTCCTAGTCGTTTTCTCTCACCCCTGCGCTTGGCAGCCTTCCGGCAGCAAGCTCCTGCTCATTCCTCCTCGGGTGCCCAAGTGGATCCCTGTCAGCGCCCGTCTTCTTGGCGGGTAGCCACCAACCTGGGCAAAAGTTTTTACTACGCAGGCAAGGGCTTGCTATATGCCGTTCGCACCCAGCGCAACTTTCGCATCCACCTTCTGGCAACGGTGCTGGCCTTTGGCCTAGGCCTGGTCCTGCACTTGAGCGCCGTAGAGATGGCCTTGATTAGCCTAACCAGTGGGCTAGTGATGGCGCTCGAGCTGGTGAATACCGCCCTAGAAGCAGTGGTGGATCTCACCTTAGGCAGTCGCTATCACCTGCTGGCAGAAATTGCCAAAGACTGTGCTGCTGGGGCGGTGTTGGTGGCGGCGCTGGCATCTCTAGGGGTGGCAGTTTGGCTGTTCCTTCCCCCCTTGCTGCTACTGTTGCCGCAGGAGCTGCTTCTTCCCTTTTAAGCAGATTAGGCAGAGGCTTATTTCCGCCAGCTGCGCATCTTGCCCGGATTGAGCAGCCCATAGGGATCCACCTCCTCTTTAAAGCGAACTTGGCGCGGATCCATCACTTTGCGCCCCCCCTCTTCGATGATGAAGGTGTGGGGATTGGCGATGAAGACTCCCTGCGCCTCGTGATAGCGCATGATCTCGTTAAGGCGTTCTTCCGTGGTAAAGCGCACAATTTGCAGGCCGACCGGGGTAGCCTGTCCCCGGAGGCGAATCCATTCCAGGTGCATCAGCACCTCGTCGCCAAAGTGCTCGTATAGGTGCTGCACCACCTTTAGCTCCCGGTCAGGCGGGAAGATTGACTGTAGATAGGTCAAGTTGGGATCCACGCTCCGGCAGTGCAAGGTGGTGTGGTTCCAGGAAAATTCCCCCAGCGAGATCCCCTTGCCGGCCTCCTGAGCCGTTTTGTTGTAAACCACCTGGCCGCCATACTCCCGGGTTAGCTCCAGCAGCGGCTCCAGACTATATTCGGCCACCATCAACAGGGCCACGGCGGATCCCTGGGGCAAGTAGTCCTGCAAGGGGAGAAAGTAGCGAGGGATCGGCCAGGCGTGCAGGCTGATGAGTTTCTTTAGGATCCCATCTGCCTCAGCCAGAGCCTGGCCAAAGTGGGCGCAGGGCATGAACCCCACCTCCGGCGGGAAGGCTACTATCAGCTCTGCCCAGGGGTAAGCCGGCGCCAGCGGGATCTCCACCTCGGTGATGATCCCGGTGAGACCCCAGGCATGGCTGACTTTGAACACGTCGTCCCCCCGTAGCTCCAGGGCCCGCGGCTCCTCCTCCACCGTGATTACCCGCAGCCCCAAGATGTTGCCCCGATCCAGCAGTTGGCCGTAGGTCACGGAGCCAATGCCGCCGCTGCCGCCAGCAATAAAGCCACCGATGGTGGCGGTGCGGTAGGTGGAAGGAGCCATGCGGATCTCCCAGCCCATCTCCCGGGTGTGCTTGTCAATTGCAGCCAGCTTGGCTCCTGCCTGCACCCGCGCCAGACCCGGCTTGGCCCAGAGCACCTGATTGAGCTTACTCATCTCCAGGATCACGCCGCCAGCTAGGGGGATGCACTGGCCGTAGTTGCCGGTGCCTGCGCCCCGTACGGTTAGAGGCATCCGCCACTTGGCACAGGCTGCTGCCACCCGCTTGACCTCTTGCTCATTTGCTGGGCGGACCACCACATCCCCTCGCTTGTCGCTCAACTGCCGGCTCAGCACAGGGCTGTAGTGGTAAAAGTCCAGCGACAACTTGGCAACTTGCGCTGGATCGGTGATGGTTTCAATGTCGGCCAGCTCCGCAAGCAGGCCCTGCAGCTTTTCAGGGGCCACAACAGTCATAGGGATCCTCTCTGGGGGTAATCTGCCTCGATCCCATCATTACAAAGGAGAGCCGCCAACAAGCTCACCATTGGCCTGCCCTAAGTCAGGGGGTTAGCCAAAGCGCCCGGCCACGTAGTCTCGAGTCGCCTCCTTGGCGGGGTTTCTGAAGATCACCTCGGTTCGGTCAAACTCCACCAGTTCGCCCACGCGGTTGGATCCCACCACCTCTACGCTAAAGAAAGCCGTCATATCTGAGACACGGCTGGCCTGCTGCATGTTGTGGGTGACGATGATGATGGTGTAGTCCTGCTTCAGCTCCTTCATCAGCTCCTCGATACGGCGGGTGGAGATGGGATCCAAGGCCGAGCAGGGCTCGTCCATGAGGATGACATCTGGCTGCACCGCCAAGGCCCGGGCAATGCAGAGGCGTTGCTGCTGCCCGCCCGAGAGCGACTGCGCGTTCTCCCTCAGCCTATCTTTGACCTCGTCCCAAAGGGCAGCCCGCTTCAGGGAGGTTTCCACTACTTCGTCCAAATCGACCTTCATCCCCAGCACCCGCGGGCCATAGGCGACGTTGTCGTAGATACTCTTGGGAAAGGGGTTGGGCTTCTGGAACACCATGCCAATGTGCCGCCGCACTGCCACTGGATCCACATTCTTGGCGTAGAGGTCCTTGCCGCGGTAGATGAGCTTGCCCTCGACGCGTGCCCCTGGGATCAGGTCGTTGGTGCGGTTAAAGCAGCGCAGGATGGTACTTTTGCCGCAGCCGGAAGGCCCAATAAAAGCTGTAATTTGGCGGGCAGGAATGTCCATGGTGACATTCTTCACCGCCAAGTTAGAGCCATAGTAGACGCTCAAGTTTTCCATTCGGAAGACATAGGGGGTTGGGTTAGCAGATTGAGTGTGCATGGTCCTGCTCGCAGAAAGTTCATCAAGAAGCTGATTCACACCTGGCTGCTGTCCAACAAGGCTTAAACTATCTTCTGGTTTTGTAGACCAGGAAGCGGGCAAGCAAGCTGGCCGCCAAAACAATGGCCAGCAACACCAGGGCTCCTGCCCAGGCCATCTCCTGCTGCACCTTGAAGGGAATAATTGAGAAGAAGTAGACCATCACCGGCAAAGTAGCCACCGGTCCAAACAGGTCAGTTGACCAGAAATTGTTGTTGAAGGAAGTAAAAAGTAGAGGTGCTGCCTCGCCAGCAGCCCGTGCCAAGGCCAAGATTAAGCCTGTTACAATGGCCGGAGCTGCTGCCGGTAGGACAATCCGCATTGTGGTCTGAAAGCGAGTGGCCCCCAGGCCCACCGAAGCCAAACGCATATCCGGCGACACCAAAAGCAGCGCCTCTTCCGTGGAGCGGATGACAATGGGCAACATCAACACGCCCAGAGCAACTCCCCCCGAAAAAGCCGAGAAGCCGGATCCCCGAACTACCAAAGCGTAGGCAAACAGGCCGCAGAGAATGGCCGGTACGCCTGTAAGCACGTTGCAGGAGAACTTGACCCAAGAAGCCAAGTGGCTGCCGCGGCCAAACTCCGACAGGTAAACGGCGGCTAGGATCCCGAAGGGAAAGCTCAAAGCCGCCCCCGTGGCCAGAACCATTACGCTGCCGACGATAGCGTGGCCAAACCCCCCCTCTGTTAACCCTGGAGCCGGGTAGCGCGTCTGGGTGAGGACATCCCAGCTTATCCTCTGGATGCCCCCCTTCCCGATATCCCACAGCACCCACGCTAAGGCAGCCATGATGGCGACGACAAACAGTCCGCTCAGCAGCGTCAAGGCAATGCCCGTGTATCTCCGCAGGGGGGCAACACCGGCACGGCCAATGTCGATCTCCTCAGGAACAAGCTGGGCTGACTTGGACATGATGACGAGGCTCCTCGGTTACTGCTCCAAGTTTTGAAACTTCCGGATGATGATCTCGGCCATGACGTTAACCAACAACGTCAGCACCATCAACACCACACCGGCATACATAAGGGCCGACACCTGCAGGCGTCCTGCTTCGCCAAACTGAGAGGCAATCAAGCCGGTAATGGTGGATCCTGGCTGCAGTAGGGAGATGTTGATGCGGTTGGCGTTCCCAGAAATCATCGCTGCCACCATGGTCTCTCCCAAGGCCCGTCCCAATGCCAGCATGATCGAGCTGACAATGCCGGACAGCCCGGCAGGGATCATCACCGTTAAGATCGTCTCCCAGCGGGTAGCTCCCAACGCCAAAGCGCCCTCTTTGAGGCCCCGGGGCAGCGATTCAAGGGTGCTGCGGGTGATGGAGATGATGATGGGGGAGATCATGATCCCTAGCACCATGGCCACCAGCAGCAAACTGGGGCCACGGGGGGCAGGGCCCCCAAGGAGAGGAATCCACCCCAGCGTCTGATTGATGGCTCGGAAGATGGGCCGCACCGCCGGGATGAGCACAAAGATGCCCCACAGCCCCAGCACCACACTGGGAATGGCTACGATCAGCTCAATGGCAAAGGCAATCGGCGCCGTTACCCACTTGGGGGCAAAATCTTCCGTCAAGAAGATGGCGGTGCCAATGCCTAGAGGAACGGCAAAAATCAGGGCCACCAGAGAGGTCATCAAACTGCCGTAGATCTGGGGCAACACCCCATAGATGTTTTCCACTGGGTTCCAGCGGCTAGTGACCAGAAAGTCCAAGCCAAACTGGCGCATGGCCGGCAGGGCTGCCTCAGTGGTCTGCAGGATCACCCAGATGAGAATGACACCGGCAAACCCCGCCAAAACCAAAGTTAGGCGGACAAAACCCACGTCGAGAACGCGGGAAATGTCCATTTTCTTTTCAATAGCAACATCCGTTGATAAGTCGTAGTCTCTAGCTGCCGACGTCATAGGATCTCCCCTATGGCAATTCTACTTGTGGGCAGATTGTGGCAAAACCTCTCTCACGCTGCATTCCATCGGTGTTGCAGTTGTCTGTGTTCTGGCCAACATTGAAACCAAAAGCTCGTTGGACTTGGACTTGCGACAACGTCAAAAGTCAGTGCCGACAAAACTTTTGCCCGTCAAAAATCAGCAAAGCGACAAGCCAGTAGCCAACAGGAAGAGCACAGCCTCTTGTTGACCACTGGCCCTCAACTAACACCTTTCAACAGGACAGCAATTCATCGCTTTGCGTTGGGGTTGACCTTGATCTTATCCAGCTCGGCGAAGACCCGCTGGATGACCGGCTGGGGCATGGGGATGTAGTCCAATTCTTTGGTGATGGCTTGGCCCTCTGGCCCCTGCGTCCACTTGATGGCTTCCACCAGCTTCTTGAGCTTTTGCTCGTCAGGATATTCGCGGTAGAGCATTACCCAGAACAAACCAACGATGGGGTAATCGTCAGGCCCCTCGGGATCCGGCACCAGCAGAGCAAAATTTTCGGGCAGCGGAGCATTGAGGGCAGAAGTAGCCCGCTCAGGAGAAAACTCGACAATCTTGCCCGCTTTGTTTTCTATGCGAGCAGTAGTCAGTTTCTCCAGCTTGGCAAAGGACTGGTTCACATAGCCAATTGCCCCTGGCTCCTGCTTGATGGTGGCGGCTACCCCTTCGTTGCCCTGGGCACCGATGCCAACCGGCCACTCCACCGTGGTTCCCACGCCGCCCTTCCAGTTGGGGCAAGCAGCGTTGAGGTGGTTGCTGAACACGAAGGTCGTTCCAGAGCCGTCAGAGCGGTGCACCCAAGTGATGTCGAGCGCAGGCAGCCGATTTGCCAGGTTGGGGTTCTGGGCCTTGATGCGAATGTCGTCCCAGCGGGTGATTTCGCCGGTAATAATGCCACAGTAGGTTTCCCGCTTGAGCACGAGCTCTTTGTCACCGATGCCGGGCAGGTTGTAGGCAAATTCAATGGCGCCCCCCGCCAGAGGCAGTTGCAGGGGCTCGTAGCCGTATTTCTCTTTGAAGCTCTTGTAGCGAGAGGCGTTGTACTTTTCGGTCATCGGCCCCTCGGAAGCAGCGAAGTCCACCGTGCCGTTGATGTATTGCTCCAGACCGGCACCGCTCCCAACAGACTGGTAGCTGATTTGCACGTTGGGATCTACGGTGCGATTGTAGGCATCAAACCAGCGCTGCAGCAGCGGCGCAGCGAAGGTAGCACCTGCGCCGGAGATTTGCACGGTTTGGGCTTTGGCCGGGGCCAGTGCCAGGGCTCCCACCGCCAGAGCCGCGATAGAAGAAACAGCGAGCAGGGATCGCATAAAAAATGTCTAGTGCTAATCAACACCTGTAACCTTACAGCCTCAAGGTTAAGATTAGGTTATCTTAAAGTTAGCTTTAGGTTAAGTCGGGAGAAAGAGGCAATAGGTTTCTGAGTGAGATGATTGCCATAAAGTATTAACTTTCTACCTAACGGCTTACTCAGGCTTAGACTGCAGCAAAGGAGCCAAGGATCTGGGAAAAAGCCCGTCTCACAAAGCTTTTGACTTGCCTTAGACTTACCTATGTGACCCCGATCGAAGTAAAAAATCACACTAACAAGCTGAAAAAAAGCTTAAAAGGCTAAGCAGGCTCCGGAGTAGAAAGTTGCTCCCGTCCTGCTAAGCCTATATAGGCTTGTGTGGGGTCTAATGTGGCTAGAAAAGCCCAAGCAAGAGCTGCTTGAGTTGGCTAGAAGAGTAACCTCGGTACCTTAGACGTCCAGCAGCTCCTCAGGTTCCCCGACCAAAGGAGAAAGGGGGAGGTCTAGGCCGGGATCCGCCCGCCGCCCATCAGGTACAGCAAAGCCATGCGCACCGCCACGCCGTGGGCAACCTGCCGCTCAATGAGGTTGAGGTTGGGATCCTCCATCACCTCAGAACTTAGTTCCACGCCGCGGTTGACCGGGCCGGGGTGGAGAACCCTCACCTCGGGGTGGCACAGGCGCAGTCGCTGCCGGGTGAGGCCGAAAAGGTGGTGGTATTCCTGCAGGCTGGGGATGAGGAATTCACTCATCCGCTCCCGTTGCAGGCGCAGGGCGATGACAAAGCGGGCTCCTGCTAGGGCCGGCTCCAACTGCCAGTGCACCGGCAGAGTATAGCCGGGCACAAACTGGGCAAAGTCTTTGGGCAACAGGGTGGGCGGGCCGGCCAAGTGGACGTCTGCGCCAGCAGCTACCAGGGCGTAGATGTTGGAGCGGGCTACCCGCGAGTGGAGGATGTCGCCGACAATGGCCACCTTCACCCCCTGCAGCAGCTCGAGGCGAGGTCGCTGCGGATCCAGGTGGCTACAGAGGGTAAATAGATCCAGCAAACCTTGAGTGGGATGTTCGTGCAGGCCGTCCCCCGCGTTTAGCACCCCCGCTGGGGATCCGCGGCGATTGATCTCGGCGGCCAACTGCTGCGGCACCCCGGCCTGGGCGTGGCGGACGATGAGCACGTCGGATCCCATGGCCAAAAAGGTGCGAACCGTATCCAAAATGGTTTCCCCCTTGCTTAGCGAAGAGGTGCCGGGGGAAAAGTTGAGCACATCCGCTGACAGGCGCTTGGCTGCCAGCTCAAAGCTGTTGCGGGTACGGGTGGAAGGCTCGAAAAACAGCGTCACCACCACCTTCCCCTGCAGGGTGGGCACCTTGGGCAGCCGCCGGGTCAGCACTTCCTGAAAGCTGGCGGCGGTTTGCAAAACAATTTGATACTCTTCGCGGGTAAAGTCCGCCAGCCCCAAGACATGTTGCCGCTGCCAAGCCATAGGGGATCCTCAAATGCCCAAGCGGGCAAAGATCTCGTCCAGGTGGGCAAGGTGCCGCCGTGGATCAAAACAGGCCTGCAGCTCCGCCTCGCTCAGGTGGGCCATTACTCTGGGATCCGCCAGCAGATTGGCGTGGAAATCTCCACCAGGCTGATTCCAGGCGCGGTGGGCATTTTCCTGCACCAGGCGGTAGGCTTCCTCACGGCTCAAGCCCTTCTCCACCAAAGCCAAAAGCACCTGCTGGCTAAAGACAACACCACCGTAGAGGGTGAGATTGCGCTCCATGTTGGCAGGGTAAACCTGCAGGTGGCGCACTAGATCTGCCATGTTGACCAGTAGGTAGTGGCAGAGGATGGAGGCATCGGGCAGGATGACCCGCTCTACAGAGCTATGGGAAATATCCCGCTCATGCCAAAGGGGAATGTTTTCCAGGGCCGAGACAGCATAGCCCCGCAAGAGGCGGGCAATTCCCGTCAGTTGTTCTGCTTTGACGGGGTTGCGCTTGTGGGGCATGGCGGAGGATCCCTTTTGGCCGGGGGCAAAGTACTCCTCAACCTCCAGCACCTCTGTCCGCTGGAGGTGGCGGATCTCAGTGGCAAAGCGCTCCAGAGAAGAGCCAATCAAAGCCAAGGTCTGCACATACTCGGCGTGGCGATCGCGGGAGATCACCTGCGTTGAGACAGTATCCGGTTTGAGGCCTAAGCGGGCGCAGGCCAACTGTTCCACCTGGGGGGGCACATTGGCGTAGGTACCCACGGCGCCGGAGATCTTGCCCACGGCGACCACCTCCCGCAGGCGTGCCAGGCGCTCCTGATGGCGCAGGCACTCGGCTAGCCAGCCGGCCAGCTTAAAGCCAAAGGTAATAGGCTCGGCATGGACGCCATGGGTGCGGCCCATCATCAGAGTGTAGCGGTGTCGGCGGGCCTGCTCACGCAAAGCAGCGATGAGATCGGCCAGACGAGCTTGCAAGATCTCAACCGAGGCTACAAGCTGCAGGGCCAAGGCTGTGTCCAACACATCGGAGCTAGTCAAGCCTAGGTGGATGTAGCGCCCCGCCTCGCCCACATGCTCGTTGAGGTTGGTCAAGAAGGCAATAACATCGTGCTTGACTTCCGCCTCGATTGCCAAAACCCGCGCCGGGTCAAAGGCAGCTTTGGCTTTGATCTCCTGCAGAGCCTCTTGAGGGATCCGCCCCAGCTCCGCCTGCGCCTCACAGACGGCCAGCTCTACCTGTAGCCAGGTCTGGAGCTTGTGGGCGGTGGACCAAATCTGGCCCATTTCTGGCAGAGTGTAGCGCTCGATCAAGGTGCCTTTTCCGTCAGTACGATAGG
>NZ_JANSIV010000037.1:0-1390 GCF_047502705.1 Synechococcus sp. H70.1 | reverse complement strand
GAGCGCCTCACCTGGCAAGTAAACGGAGAACACCAGTGCGGCTACTGGATTGCCAAGCCAGGATCCCCCCCTAGACCCAGCCACGATTAGCAGTTCGTCCTTTGCTGGGCCTACCTCAGGTGACGGCTTCGGAAGACGGGCAAGAGCAGCTATGGATGCATAAAAGTATAGCTATATGGTAGTATAAGCATGAACCAATCTGGATTTTTCCCATGTCAGAGCTGGAGAAGCCGCACCAAGGGGTGGGGCAGGTTACCGCTTACTTTATCAACAACGCCCAGCTTACTTCCTTGATTATTGTGGGTCTGGCCATCTTTGGCCTGCTGGCGGCGACCTTGACCCCCAAGGAAGAAAACCCGCAAATTGTCGTCCCGGCAGCGGATGTAGTTTTGCGGTATCCGGGGGCCAGTGCCGAGGTCGTGGAGAAGACGCTGATCACCCCTGTGGAAGCGAAGCTACGGGAGCTGACGGGGATCGACCACATCTACTCGGTGGCCCAGGCCTCTGGCGGCTTGATCACGGTGCAGTATGAGGTGGGGGAAAACTGGGAAGACAGCCTGTTCAAGCTGCAAAACCATCTGTTTAGCCACCCGGAGCTATTCCCCCCTGGCGCCAGCTATCAGGTGCAGCCGGTCATCATTGACGATGTTCCCATCGTTACCCTCACCTTGACAGGGGCCGACTTCAGCGACGATCAGCTACGGCGGGTGGGAGAGCGGCTGCTGGAGGATCTGCGCAGCCTTCCCAACACGGCCCACCTGACGCTGGTGGGGGGGCATCCCCGCACCATCCGGGTGGATTTGGATCCGGAGCGGCTGGCCAGCTATGGTCTTTCCCCGACCCAGGTGGCCCAACAGATTGCCGCCGAAAACTTGCAACTGCCGGCGGGAGAAGTGGAGGTGGGATCCCAGCAGATCCGCCTGGAGGGGGGACAGCGGCTGGCTTCGGCTGAGGACGTGGCCGCTATTCAGATCAAGCCGGAGGTCTATCTCAGAGATGTAGCCAGCGTGCGGGATGAGTTTGCCGAGCGCACCTCCCTGACCCGCATCCACTTCCGCAGCGACGAGCCCATCACGGATCCCTATCCGGATCCGCGCCGCCGCTCGACGGGAGAGTGGATCACCCAGCCGGCGGTCACCATCGGCATTGCCAAGAAGCCGGGAACCAACGCGGTCACCGTAGCCAAGGCCATTTTTCGGCGGCTGGAAGAGTTGCGGCCGCAGTTGCCTCCCGGGATCCAGGTTGCCGTCACCCGCAACGACGGGCGGACGGCCTCAAAAGCGGTTGGGAACCTCTACAACAGCCTCTTCCAGGCCATCGGCATTGTGGTGGGCCTGTTGTTGATCTTCCTGGGCTGGCGGGAGGCGGCCATTGTGGCTTTTGTAATCCC
>NZ_JANSIV010000036.1:9550-44240 GCF_047502705.1 Synechococcus sp. H70.1 | reverse complement strand
TACCCTATCCCACACCACCCCTCAACGTCAAGTACCCCAAAGCGGGTTTTTTAGAGCAGGCCACCGTTAGACTGGGGAAGTGAGCTCAGAGGGGATCGGACAGCTTTATGAAGATCGAGATTGGAATGCCAGCCCCTGACTTTAGCCTGCCTGCGGTTGGAAAAGGAATTCCCAAGGGAGCCCAGATCTCGCTGGGGGCCTATCGGGGCAAGAGCAAAGTGCTGCTGGCTTTTTACCCAGCGGACTTTTCGCCAGTGTGCACAAGCGAGATGCGCTGTTTCCGGGAGGACTGGGGAGCTTTTCGAGCAGCAGGGTGCGAGATCTTGGGGATCAGCAGTGATCCTGTCTCCAAGCACGAAGCTTTTGCAGAGCAGCTGAAGCTAGAGTTTCCTCTGCTAAGCGATGTGGATAGGAAGGTAAGCCAGCTCTATGGAGTGGACAGTTTTTTGGGGACGCGGCGAGCCTACTTTGTGGTGGACAGCCAAGGGATCCTGCGCTACCAGCATGTGGAGTGGCTGCCTATCTTCAAGCGGGACAACCGCGAGCTCCTGGAGGCAGTGAGGGCGGTTAACTAAGGGCGAGATCTTTCCGAACTGGGCAGGCAGATCTGCTGGGCCTGGCCGCTGTCGGGCAAGAGGAGGGGGGCCTGGCCAAGGGGTTCTAGAATCCAGGTGCGCTCGGGAGGGATCCAGGTGCCCTGGCGGGATCCAATTTCCAGGAGGAGCTGGCTGGCCTGCTGGTGCAGGCGAAAGGTGGTGGTGGCCCAGTGGCCGCCTGAGTAGGCGAGGGTTTGGCCGTCGTCTTCGTAGAGGGTAAAGCTGCCGTCACCGGGGTAGAGTTTAAGGCGCAGTTGGTCACGGCGCAGGTCAGCGGTGGACTGGCAGGGGGGAGCTAAGGGCAGAATAGAGCCGCTGCGCACAAAGAGAGGCAGTTGCTCAAGGGGGGCGGGGGCCAGCACATAGCCAGGGCCGCTGTGGGCTTGGCCTGTCCACCAGTCAAACCAGGTGCCTGCCGGGAGATAGACAGCGCGGCAGCGGACGCCGGGGCGGACGACGGGGGCGGCTAGGAGGGCGGGTCCCAGCAGGGCTTGGTCTGAGATCTCGTAGGTCTGGGGATCGTCGGGGAATTCGTAGAACAGGGGGCGCAGGATGGGGGAGCCGGTTTGACTGGACTCCCAGAAGAGGCTGTAGAGGTAGGGCAACAGTTGATAACGCAGCTGGATGGTCTGCCGAGCAATGGCTTCCACTTCGGGGCCAAAGCCCCAGGGCTCGTGGGGGCGAGTCCCCCGAGCACTGTGGCCGCGCATGAGGGGGTAGAGGAGCCCCATTTGCATCCAGCGGGCAAACAGTTCAGGAGTAGCGTTGCCCCCGAAGCCACCGATGTCGGCGCCGACAAAGCCAACCCCTGACAGGCCCAGGTTGAGGAGCATGGGCAGGGACATCTCCAGGTGTTCCCAGGAGGACTGGTTGTCTCCTGTCCAGACGGCAGCCCAGCGCTGGATCCCGGCAAAGCCGGAGCGGGTAAGGACAAAGGGGCGCTGGTTGGGGCAGAGCTGTTCTAGACCCTCGCGGGAGGCGCGGGCCATCAGGAGGCCATAGAGGTTGTGCACCTCGGCGTGGGTGGTGCGCTCTTCAGGGGGGCCTTGGGGAGCATCGAGGGGGATGTCCACAATTTGACCCCCATCTTCTAAGGGGCGGTCGTAGAGGGCTGGCTCGTTCATGTCGTTCCAGATGCCATCCACACCGGCTTCGGTAAGAACCCGCTGCCAGGATCCCCACCACTGCCGCACTTCGGGGCGTAAAAAATCGGGAAAGAGGACTTTGCCCGGCCAAACATAGCCGTGGAAGAGGTGGCCGTCGGCGCGGCGAATGAAGAAGTCTTGGGCTAGGCCCTCGTCAAAAACGGCGTAGTCGGCTTCGGGATCAAACTTGACGCCGGGATCCACAATGGCCACCACTCGAAAGCCAGCTTCATGCAGCTGGGCCGTGAGGCGGACGGGATCGGGGAAGCGGCGGGGATCCCAGGTGAAGACGCGGTAGCCGCGCATGTAGTCGATATCCAGGTAGATGACATCGCAGGGGATCTGGCGCCGGCGAAATTGCTCGGCAATGTTCTGTACCTGAGCAGCACTGGCGTAGCTCCAGCGGCACTGCTGGTAGCCGAGAGCCCAGAGCGGAGGCAGGGGCATGCGCCCAGTGAGCTGGGTGTAGGTCTGGAGGACCAAAGGGGGGGTAGGGCCGTAAATAAGGTAGTAGTCCAGCTCGGGGGCGCGCACTTCGATGGCCCACTGTTCAGGATCCGCCTGGCCTAGGTCAAACTGGCTCCAGTGGGTGCAGTGGAGGAAGAGGCCGTAGCAGAGGCCAGGGCGGAGGAGCAAGACAAAGGGAATGGCCAGATAGAGGTTGTCACTGTGGGCGTCGTAGCCCCAGGAGTCGCGGGTCCAGTGGCTGTAGCGCCGGCCCCGTTTGTTAAGCAGCCCAGCCCGTTCTCCCAGGCCGTAGATGTGCTCGGCGGGGTGGAGGGATTTAACCAGGCGGATGCTCTCGGATCCCCAACTGAGGCCCCCAGAGATATCGGCGCAGAAGATTTGCCCTTGGGGATCCCGAAAGCTGAAGCGGAGGGGATCCCGGTCGATCTGCAGTTGCACCAGAGAAGTGCTGAGGTGGATTTGGGTGGGGCTTTCCTGCAGCTCAAAAGGAGCCGGCGGCCACTCTTCATCCGCCAAAGCCACATCCCAAGAACGACGGGGCAAGAACTCGCCGCTGGGGCTAAAGCGCAGCCGCAGTAGACGAGGGGTGAGCACCTGCACAGACCAGCAGCCCTGAGTACAGAGGAGACGGATCCCCCTGGGGTGGATCTGGAGTTCCTGCAGGGATCCACAGGTTTGCCTCTGGGGCTGGCCGAAGATCTCGCTAGCTTCCAGCATGATTTGGGGGCAGATGCTGCTCTCAAGGCTAACCCAAGGCCGCAAGGGCATAGGAAACTCCCCACTCTTGTGGGCAGCCAACTCTGCTCCTATCGGTACATCTTTGCTAGAAGAGTTAGAAAAGCAGCAGCAATACCTCAAAATCCATCGCGAAAACAAGGTGGCAATGGCTCTGAGGATCCCGGCGATAAAACTCCTCTCCTTGCTGTTGCTTTTGGGAGGGTTGCCCCTCCCCGCTGCCGTGGGGGCCTACCCGGTCAGCCCGGAAACGGTCATGTCTCTGCAACAGGGGGATCACGCCCAAGCGTTGCCCAGAGCCAAAACGAAGCAGCGCTTTCGGGTGGTGACGTTGGCAACCGGGTTAGAGCATCCCTGGGGGATGGCCTTTCTGCCAGACGGGACAATCCTGGTGACCGAACGTCCAGGCCGCCTGCGCCGAGTTACCGACCAGGGGTTGGATCCCCAGCCCATCGCTGGGGTGCCAGAGGTGTTTGCCCGCGGCCAGGGAGGGCTACTGGATATTGCCTTACACCCCAACTACGAGAAGAATGGCTGGATCTACTTGTCCTATGCGGCCCCTGGGCCAGGCGGCGGGGGGACGCGGGTGGCGCGGGCCCGTCTGAGAGAAAGAGAACTCCAGGATCTGGAAGTGATTTTTGACATGGAGCGCAAAACCCCTGCCCAACAGCACTTCGGCTCCCGCCTGGCCTTTGACGAAGAAGGATTTCTCTACATCAGCACCGGCGACCGCGGCGAGCGGGATCGGGCCCAGGATCTGGGGGATGCTGCCGGCAAGGTGTTGCGCGTTACGGATACAGGCGGGATCCCGCCAGACAACCCCTTTGTTGGAAAAGCAGGGGCTTTGCCGCAAATTTTTACCTATGGCCACCGCAACATTCAGGGAATGGTTCGCCACCCCAAGACAGGGGCGATTTGGACACACGAACATGGGCCGCAGGGTGGGGACGAAATCAACATCTTGGCCCCTGGCGTTAACTACGGCTGGCCTTTGATTAGCCACGGCCGCGAGTACAGCGGCGAACCAGTGGGCAAGGGACTAGCAGCAGCTCCTGGATTGGCCTCGCCGCTGCTGCACTGGACGCCCTCCATTGCCCCTTCTGGCATGGCCTTTTACACGGGAGATGTCTTTCCTGAGTGGCGGGGCAATCTCTTTGTGGGAGCGCTGGCCGGTCAGCATTTGGCACGCCTGGTTTTGGAGGGGAATCGCGTGGTGGCAGAAGAGCGCCTGCTGGAGGGGGCGGTGGGTCGCATCCGGGATGTGCGCCAGGGCCCGGATGGCTTGCTCTACTTATTGACCGATGCCCCTAACGGATCCCTGTTGCGCTTGGAGCCAAGCTCTTGATTGGGGTTAACCTACATGGCCTTAGTCCTGTGGGATTAGCCCTAGCAGCGTTTCCTAACTCCCACTGCTGCTACTACAAGAACTTGACCTCTTGCTCGATGGGGAGTGGCTCTCCTGCTCGGGCATCTGTATTGTGGCAGGCAAAGCATTCCTCTGGAGTTAGCCTAATAACCTGCCTGGGGCCGTTCTTAGCTCCTTAGTCGGGATCAAAACAATTTTGCCATTGGGGGCCTTGCGCTTGTGTTTTTCGCCGGTGAAGGTCCTGACAACGCAGGATGTTGGATAGGATTTGCTGTTTTGGAGCTTAGCTTTTAGAAGCGCTCTCTGGTAGGGGCTGTATCCAAAGATCCACTTACCCTTGGAAAATTTGAGATCAAATGCTTGACTTCAAATTCTGCTGTAAAAGGTGATAATCGATGTCTTAACTTTGTAGGCTCCCGTTGTCTCCTCTAAGTAAAAAACTCGCCGGCAGCCAATGCTTGGGGAGGGTTGGTGAAAGGACTCATGAAGCATCTCCTGGCTTTTGGCTACAGGTAGGGGAGCCCTTTAGCTGCCTTACCTAGGCCAAAGCACTTGCCCAAGGAAGCTGCCTGCTGCCAACCGGCTAGAGACTCTGCTTGAAGGGTAGGGAGCTAGGCGGTGGAGGAACTGAAATGGGCGGTACAAGATTCGAACTTGTGGCCCCTTCCGTGTGAAGGAAGTGCGCTACCTCTGCGCTAACCGCCCTTGCTTTTCCAGGCCTTACCAAGGCTAGCCTTCATTATACCACCGCTGCCCCAAGAACTCACAGCGGGGGAACAAAGGCCACCGGGTCAAGAGGCAGTTGCTTGGCCAGTTGACTTGCCAGGGGAAGATTAGCCTGCACAGTGGGCAAGTTCGACTAGAGCTGCGCCTAGAGGAGCTCTACAGCCCCCTCGCCGTTGATCCCTGCCGAGCATGCCCTCTGGCAGAAGGGCTTCTGCGTTGGGAAGACTTCAGCTTAGTCGTGGTTACTCTCCCGCTGACCCTCTGGGTCATTGCGGCAACGGTCTACCCGTTTGAGGTCTTCTCCGTTCAAGCGAAGCGGCAGCAGAGACTCCATTTCGCTCTCGCGAAGGGCAGAGGCTTCCCGATCCGGCTCTTCCCCAAGGCGCTCGCCGCTAGCACGCTCTTCGTCGAGGGGCTCTGTGACGCGAGGGGGGGCTGGCAAATGGAGGAGCTCAGCAGGAGGGCACTCTTCGGCTGTGGGTAAATCAGAAGTGCTATGCACTCCTTTTGGGATGGTGGAAAGGCGCTGAGCAACAGCCCCAATGCTCTCCAAACGAATCATCTCCTCCCAGGAGCAAATCTCCTCTTCATCCTCTGTTTCGTAGCGAACCAGGATAGTGTCCCCCTCGATATCGAGGATCTTGGCTCGCTCCAGCCAGCGTCCCTGATCGCGCAGGTAGATCCACACCTCCTTGCCTTCGCGGCTGAGTTGATAGATCCTACGATGAAGCACGGTCCCCTCCTGAGACGAAAGATGCGGGCGAACTGTTTTATGGGGGTTACCCAGTTCACCCTTCCATCTTAGCGGCTGGATCCCTCCCCTGTAGGTCCTTCATGGGGCAGAATTGATTTTTTGAGGTGAAGAAATCCCAAAAGGTAGTCTCCCCCTGCTGCAAAGCCTTGACCTCCTGGAGACCGCATGCGCATTGCCATCGTCGGGTTGGGACTGATCGGCGGATCTCTAGCCCTCAAGCTTACCGAGGAGGGGTACTCCGTTTGGGGGATCAGCCGCAACCCGGTTACCTGCCAAAGGGCGCTGGAACGAGGAGCCGTTCAGGGCTGCGGAACCGAGGTGGCGCAGCTGACGCTTTTCAATCCTCAGGTGGTGGTGATCTGTACCCCCCTGGAGCACGTGTTGGCCACCCTGGAGGCCCTGGTGCCCCATCTATCACCCCAGACAGTGGTGAGCGATGTCGGCTCAGTCAAGCAGCCAATTGTTGGGCCGGCAACGGCGCTATGGCCCCTATTCGTGGGGGGGCACCCCATGGCGGGCAAGACGTTGCAAGGGATCCAGGCGGCGGAGGCTAACTTGTTTCTGGGGCGACCCTATGTGCTTACTCCTATTCCCCAGACGCAGCCCCAAGCTCTTACTGTGATGCAGGAGCTAGTGGCAGCAGTAGGTGCCAAAGTTGTCCTTGCTGATCCTGTCCGTCACGATCAGGCAGTGGCCTGGATTAGCCATCTGCCGGTTATGGTAGGGGCTGGCCTAATTGCTGCCGTCAGCCAAGAGGAGGACCAGGAGGTTCTAGCCCTAGCCCGCACCTTGGCCAGCAGTGGCTTTCGCGATACCAGTCGGGTTGGCGGTGGGGTGCCCCAGTTAGGCCTGGAGATGGCCCGTTACAACCGGCAGGCCCTGCTGGCTGCTCTAGGCAGCTACCAGGCTGAGTTGGAGACCATGAAGCAGCTCATTGAGGACGAACAGTGGGAAGAGCTGCTACAGAGGCTGCAGCGAATCCGCCAGGAATGGCAGCAGTTTCCCGTGAATCAAGCGGCGCCCTAAAGGTCTAGCTGCAGCTGTTGCAACCGATTGCTCAATACCCAACTGGATAAAAGGGCCTAGCTGGTTGAGAGGTATTCTGACGCTGCCCAGAAGCTGGGCTAGGGGGAGCGATGGGAACCTCGATCATCCGCTCCGGCACCAGAGGAACCATCTCGGAGCGCTCGGCAATCTCTCGCAGAGAATTGGCGATGGATTCTTGAGTGAGGAGAAACTGCTGCTCATGGCGTTGTAGCCGCTGCCAAACCTGGTAGCGCTGGCTCCATTGGCTTTGGGTATGCACTGTCCAACTATAGACACTCAGCACCGCTAGCCCTGAGGCAATGGCAAGGCCAGTAGAGGTCCGGTGCCACCATAGGAGATGCTCTTTCCAGGTGAGCTCCCAGCGGCGGGGATGGGCTGGTTTCAAGGGCTGAGGGGAGCTGTCTTGGTAAGCAGCAGGGGACAGAGCTCTCTGGGAGGGAGGGTAGGGAACCAAAGTCGCAGCTTGGGCCTGCCAGAGAGAGCTGAGACCACGGTTTGGGTTCAAAGGTTGGCTGAGCATAGGGTCTACCCCTCACCTACCAAGCACTTACTGATCCCTCGGCCCTACTCTATCCGATCCCTGCGCCGAGTGCCCCCAAGGGTGCAGGGCACCTACCTAACTGCTGCGGGCGGCCACGCGCAGCTTGGCAGAACGGGCCCGGGGATTGTGGAGCTTTTCCTCCTGCGAAGGGCACAAGGGTTTAGGGGTGAGCACCTGCCAGCGGGGATCCGTGCGGAAGGCCCATTTCACTAGGCGATCTTCCAGGCTGTGGAAGCTGATTACAGCCAATCTGCCGCCGGGTTTTAGCCAATTGGGAGCCTGGGCCAGCAGGGTTTCTAGGGCCTCCAGCTCTCGGTTGACGGCAATGCGCAGGGCCTGGAAGACTCGCGTGGCTGGATGGATGCGACCTCGCCGCGCTGCCGGCGGCACCGCCTGCCAGACCACCTGAGCCAGTTGGGTGGTGGTAAAAAGGGGGCGGGAGCGTTCGATGTGGTGGGCAATGCGGCGGGCAAAGCGCTCCTCGCCATAGCGGATAAAGATGTCAATCAAGTCTTCGACTGGCCGGCAATTGACCCAATCGGCGGCCGTTTCCTGACTGGCGGTGGGATCCATGCGCATATCCAGCGGCCCCTCGGCGCGAAAGCTAAAGCCCCGCTCGGGGCAGTCCAGTTGGGGCGAGCTCACCCCCAGGTCGGCCACGATGCCATCGAAAGGGATCCCCTGCCCTTGTTCATCCCGGAAGCCGTGCCGCTGCAGATCAAAATCAGCGAAGTTGAGGTGCCAAAGCTGAATGCGCTCCTGGGGGATCCCTGCTGCAGCCAAGCGCGCCCGAGCCGCCTCCAGAGCCATCGGATCCCGATCCAGCCCCACCACGCGCTCTGCTCCCTTCTGCAGCAGCGCCAAACTATGTCCACCGCCACCTAACGTCACGTCCAAAAAGGTGCCACCCTGCTGAGGGTGCAGGTAGGCCACCACTGCCTCCGTCAAAACGGACTCGTGGTGGTACAGCGGCATTTCCTCAAGCTGAGCTCTTGCCAAGTCCATAGGTGCAGGGGGTGGCTTTGCTTCTTTCCCCGCCCAACGGGCTAGCTTTACCCCTTGCAGGATCGGTAGGGAACTCTAGTACCATCAAACGCTAGCATTCACAACATAAGGGCTTGCAAAAAAAGGCCGAGGCCAGGCCCCGACCGAGGAATCCATGTTGTTAAGCCCATCCTCGGGGATAGGCTCGGCTGCCGTCAAAAGACGGGCTGTCTTCCAGGAGTTCAGGATCCATCCTCTGCGGGCAAGGCCGACCGCCGGCAAGAGCAGGGCGGGTTTCAGCCTAACGTATGATTAAGACGGCTTTTGTCTTTGTCTATTGTCACGGCTGCTGTGCTGACCACTGCTTCTTCTGCCGACCTCCTGACGCTCTCGCCCGCCCGCGGCCTGCGCGGTCAAGTAAACATCCCCGGCGATAAGTCCATTTCCCACCGCGCCCTAATGCTGGGATCCATAGCGGAAGGGGAAACCGTCATTCGCGGGCTGCTGCTGGGGGAGGATCCCCGCAGTACAGCAGCTTGCTTTCGGGCTTTGGGAGTCGAGATCCCCGAGCTTAACAGCGAATGTGTGCGCATCCGGGGGGTGGGCTTGGACGGCCTGCAAGAGCCAGCAGAGGTGTTGGATGCCGGCAATTCTGGCACCACCTTGCGCCTAATGCTGGGGATCCTAGCCGGCCAGAGGGGCCGCTTTTTTGCTGTTACTGGGGATCGCTCCCTGCGCTCGCGGCCCATGGGACGGGTGGTGGAGCCGCTGCGGCAGATGGGGGCTAGCATTTGGGGGCGGGCGGGGGGCACCTTGGCGCCCTTGGCGGTGCAGGGGGGATCCCTAAAGGGGATCCATTACCACTCGCCGGTGGCCTCGGCCCAGGTAAAATCCTGCCTGCTGCTAGCGGGCCTTTTGGCAGAAGGCACCACGCAAGTTACAGAGCCGGCCCTTTCCCGCGACCACTCGGAGCGGATGCTACGGGCCTTTGGTGCCGAGATCCACGTGGATACGGCGGCGAAAACCGTGGCTGTGGTGGGAGGATCCCGCCTGGTGGGCCAGACAGTTCAGGTGCCAGGGGACATCAGCTCGGCAGCCTTTTGGCTGGTGGCCGCCTCGATTGTGCCGGAGAGCGAATTGCTGCTGCGGGACGTGGGCCTCAATCCCACCCGCACCGGCGTGCTGCAGGTGTTGCAGGAGATGGGGGCCGATATTTCCATTGAAAACCGCCGGGAAGTTGCAGGTGAACCCCTGGGGGATCTGCGGGTGCGCTCGGCTCGCTTGCGGGGCTGCAGCATTGGTGGCGATCTCATTCCCACGCTAATCGACGAGATCCCGGTTTTGGCCGTGGCGGCGGCCTTTGCCGAGGGGATCACGGTCATTCGCGATGCGGCAGAGCTGCGGGTCAAAGAGAGCGACCGCTTGGCAGCTATGGCCCAGGAGCTGAGCCGGATGGGCGCTCAGGTTACTGAGTATCCCGACGGCCTGGAAATTCGAGGGGGGATCCCTCTGCAGGGGACCGAGGTGGACAGCCACGCCGACCACCGCATCGCTATGAGTCTCATGGTGGCTGCCCTAGCTGCCCAGGGATCTACTACTCTCCGAGGGGCTGACTGTGCCCGCATTTCCTACCCTGACTTCATCCCTACCCTGCAACGCCTCACCGCCTCAACCTCCTAGGATGTCCCTCTCGCCTGTGACCATCGAGCACCTCTGCTTCCGGGTTCCTCCTGGGGGGCAGCAGGCCTTTATCCTCCAGGACGAGCGGGTTTGGGGACCTGCCCTGCGCCAACAGCCAGGTTTTTTGGGCAAGGAAGTCTGGCTGGATGCAGAAGATCCTCACCTTATTCACCTAATTATCCGCTGGGCCAGCCGCGCCGACTGGAAGGCCTTTCCTCCTGACCAAGTGGAGGCGTTGGATCGGCAGATGCAGCCTTTCTATGTACGCCTGGAGCAGGCTAAGGAGTACCACCTCTGGCAGGCCGACCCCTCTAGCCAGGAACACCCTTGATCACGGGAGCCCTTGCGCCTCTAGGCCCGACTCCCTAGCTGCCGAGTCGAGCCGCCCCAATTCTGCCGCCCGCTCCTGTTCCACCAGCTCCCGCAAACTGGGCATGGCTACTGCCAGAGCTTCCCGCCGTTTGAGCCCTGCTTCAAAAGTTTCGGGGGTTACAATCCCGCCGGAAATCAGCATCTTGAAGGCATCTTCCACTGGCATGAGCACCTCCACCACCTGATCCTCCGGCACAATCGCATACCAGCCAGTGGTTGGGTTGGGGGTGGTGGGGATAAACACGCTAAGGGAACGCGGCGGCCCGTCCGGTCGAAGGGGAGTTTGAATGATGCCCGTTACAAAAGCCAAAGCCCAGATCCCTGGCCGGGGGTATTCCACCAGCACCACCCGTCGAAAACCCTGGTTGTTGGGGGCAAATAAGACGCTGAGCAATTGCTTGAGGGTCTTGTAGACCAGCCCCGCCACCGGGATGGCATGGAGCAACTGCTCGCTTAGGTTGAGCAGCCACTGACCGACAATGTTGCGGGCCATAAAGCCAATCAACAAAATGAGCAGGATTGGCGTCACCAAGCCCACTGCTAGGTTGATGAGGTTAATCAGAATGGGGTGCAGCCCTTGGATGGGGTTAAACGGCTTAGGAATGCTGGTTAGAAAGCCAATGCTCCAGGTGGCCACTTCCACCATCAGCCAAATGGTGGTGGCCAGAGGGATCACCACCAGCAGCCCTGCCACAAAGTAGTTTTTAAGATGCTGTTTCCATTGAGAAACCATGGCAAGGTCGTCCCGTCAAGGTAAATAAGAGTTGGGTGCACCGGGCTGATGCAAGTGAAGCTTGCAGATGGCAACCATGATACCCCCCTTCTGCCTCACCTTATGGGCATCAGCCCCACTCTGCCTGGTCAAAGGCGCATAGACCCAAGGTGGGCTGATAATGTTATCTTAGGCCGGTATAAAATTTTGTAAAGGCAGGGATCCCCCCAGCGGCTGGGTGGCCAGGGCAAAGGGGGGGGTTCTCCTTTCTACTTGTTTGGGAGGCCCCATGGCAGAGTTAGATTGGCTAGAGCACACCTGTCAGGTAGAGGTGCCGCTTCCCATTGAACAGGTTTGGGATCTGTGGTCCAACCTGGCCCTGATGCCGCGTTGGATGCGGTGGATCCGCTCGGTGGAAGTGCTGGATCACGACCTATCGCGGTGGACGCTAGATACGCGCGGCCTCACCTTCAGTTGGATCTCCCGCACCCAGACGGTGGTGAAACACCAACACATTGCCTGGCAATCGGTGGAAGGGCTGCCCAATCGGGGGGCACTGCGGTTTTATGATCGCAAGGGCAGCACCATTGTGAAGTTGTCAGTGGCCTACAAGATCCCCGGCATTCTTGGCAAGATTCTAGACGGCTTGTTTGTGGGTAAAGTAGTGGAGAACACCCTCCAGGCCGACTTGGAGCGCTTCAAGGTCTATGCCTTGGAGCAGGCAAGATTAAGAGCCGACGGCGCCTCGGTCAGCTAGCTCCGGTCTTCTGCTGGACAACTCCTGGACTCCTTGTCGACTTTTGCGGCTGCAAAGGCCTTGATCCATGTCTGATCCCCCTCCTGAGCCTCTGGTTGCTCCTCCTCCTCGACCTGTGGACAACCGCAACATTCGCTTCTCCCTAGAGCGGGGCGATCTGGATTTGGATCAGCTCCTGCTGCTGTTGAACCGCAATGCCTTTTGGGCGCAAAATCGCCGTCGGGAAGAGATGGAGCGGGCCCTTGCCCACAGCTATCCAGTGGTCAGCGCCTGGGACAGGGAGCGCCTGATTGGCTTTGGCCGCGCCACCTCGGATGGGGTTTACCGAGCCGTTCTTTGGGATATCGTGGTGGATTCTGACTACCAACGCCAAGGCATTGGGCGCAAGCTGGTGGAAACCCTGATCAGCCATCCCCACCTACGGGCTGTGGAACGCATCTACCTATTTACTACCCATCAGCGCGGCTTTTACGAGCGCATTGGCTTTGTGGAAAACCCCAGCACCACTTTGGTTCTGTATGGGCGATCCCTGGAGTTGCTGCTGCCGACTGCCGAACAGGCGCAGGCCTGAGGGGGGATCCCTTAGGCAAGAGTGTATCCTGAACAACAGTCGGTCGAGTCGGTCGGCCCAGCCTCCGGAGGAGGACGCGCTAGCCTAAAACCAAAAGGGGGGTATCTATGGCCAATCGCCTTGCTACCTGTTCCAGCCTCTACCTGCGCAAGCACGCCAATAACCCAGTAGATTGGTGGCCTTGGATCCCGGAGGCGCTGGAGAGGGCCCGCGCTGAGGATAAGCCCATTTTCCTGTCCATTGGCTATTCCAGTTGCCACTGGTGCACGGTCATGGAGGGGGAAGCCTTTTCCGACCCGGAGATTGCCGCCTTCTTGAATGCCCACTTTTTGCCCATCAAGGTGGATCGCGAGGAGCGGCCCGATCTGGACAGCATCTACATGCAGGCGCTGCAACTCATGAGCGGGCAGGGAGGGTGGCCCCTCAATGTCTTTCTCACCCCCAACGACCTGGTGCCGTTCTACGCAGGCACCTATTTTCCGGTGGAGCCCCGCTTTGGCCGTCCGGGGTTTCTAACGGTGCTGCAGCGCGTCCTGCAGTTCTACCGCCAGGAAAAAGACAAGCTCGAGGAGATGAAGGGCCAGATTTTGACGGCCCTGACCACCCTCAGCGATCTGGTGCCGCAAGACCACCTTCCCCCAGACTTGCTGCGCTCTGGGATCGCCAAGATCCAGCCCTTGCTAACCAATGCTGGGGCGGTGCAGCAGTTCCCCATGATGCCCTATGCCCAGTTGGTGCTGCGCTCGGCTCGCTTTGACTTGCCGGAAGGGATCCCTGGCTCGCCGACCGCCCTGGAACGGGCCAAAGAGCGGGCAATGGCGCTGGTGTTGGGAGGGATCTTCGACCATGTGGCTGGTGGCTTTCACCGCTACACCGTGGATCCCACCTGGACGGTGCCCCACTTTGAAAAGATGCTCTACGACAACGGACAGATCCTGGAGTTTCTCTCCGAGCTGTGGGCCTACGGGATCCAAGATGCCGCCATCGAGCGGGCGGTGCGCCTGACGGTGGAATGGGTGGCGCGGGAGATGACTGCCCCTGCTGGGTATTTCTATGCCGCCCAGGATGCCGACAGCTTTGCCCGAGCAGAAGACGAGGAGCCGGAGGAGGGCGAGTTCTACGTCTGGCGCTGGCAGGAGCTACAGGAGCTGCTCGAGGAAGAAACCTTCCGCGCCCTGCAGCAGGCTTTCTTCCTGTCTCCAGGGGGCAATTTTCCCGACCGGCCTGGCTGCATTGTCCTGCAGCGCCAACAGGGAGGAGAACTGCCGCCGGACGTGGAAACGGCTTTGACGACCCACTTGTTTCGAGCCCGCTACGGCTCCCCAGAGCGGAGAACCCCCTTCCCGCCCGCGGTAGATGCCCGCTCGGCCCGCCAACGCTCTTGGCCGGGGCGGATCCCACCTGTTACGGACACCAAGATGATTGTCTCCTGGAACGGCCTGATGATCTCTGGACTGGCGCGGGCCTACCAGGTGTTTGGCAACGAGGACTATCGCCAACTGGCTGTGGGGGCTGCGCAATTTATCCTCAACCACCAGCGCCACCCCGAGACGGGATCCCTGCAGCGGTTAAACTACGACGGCACACCTCAGGTGCCCGCCAAATCGGAAGACTACGCCCTGTTCATCAAGGCCCTGTTGGATCTGCACCAGGCCTGCCTGGGTAGAGCAGGGGATCCCAGTTCCCAGCAGTGGCTGGAGGCTGCCATCCGGCTGCAGCAGGAGATGGACACGCAACTGTGGGATAAAGCCAAAGGGGGCTACTTTGTCAGTGATGCCCAGAGCGCCGCTGAACTGTTGGTGCGGGAGAAGGACTTTCAGGACAACGCCATGCCCTCAGCCAACGGCGTGGCCATCGCCAACCTGGTGCGTCTGGCCGCCCTCACGGGCAATCTGGACTATCTGGAGCAAGCAGAGCAAGCCCTGAAAACCTTTGCCCAGCTCATGAGTACCCAGCCACGCGTCTGTCCCACTCTATTCGTTGGGCTGGACTGGTACAGCAACTGGGTGAAGGCGACCCTAAGAGCTGAGCACATCCCCACCTTCCAGCAGCGCCCCTGGCCCACTACCGTCTTTGCTTTGCCCACAGAAGCAGAACCCCTGCCCCCAGGGGCGGAAGGCCTAGTGTGTTGGGGCAGCAAGTGCCTGGCTCCGGCCAGCTCGCTGGAACAAATCCACTCCCAGATTAGCAAGGGCCAAAACCGCTCCTACTGACCTGGGTTTAGCCTTCTGCGTGGCTCTTCCCCGGATTTTCCACCCCAAAAAACTCAATGCGATAGCTGTGGATGCGGGTGCCGGTCTTTTGCTCCACTTCCGCCAGCAGCTCCGGTGGCAACTCCACCTCGACGTCGAGAATGCGGTTGCTATCTAGGCAATTGACATGGCTGTGGGGATGGGTACGATTGCCATAGCGGCGCCCATCGGCCCGCTCCAGGCACTCAATGATGTTGTGGCTGGCCAGAGCCTCCAGGTTTTGATAGACGGAGGTGTGGCCAATGGGCTTACCCTGCCGATTAAGACGGTCGTAGATTTCTCGCGCAGAGAGGTGCTCGCCACATTGCCACAAAAGTTCCAAGATGTAGCGGCGCTGCCGGCTTAGGCGGAGATTGCACTCACGGCAGCGCTCAAAGGCTGCTTCCAAAGAATCCACAGGACGAGGCATGGGAAGTTGCAACTCATGCTGAGTCCGAGGGGGGACATTGCCCACTCCGCCCAAGGTAACACACTTTACGAGTACACTACCGCTGGAGGGGGAGGAAAAGCAGGATGCGGCGGCGCAAGATACTCCTGGGCTTGCTGGGGTTGGCTAGCAGCGCTGGCTTGGCAGGGGCCTACTGGGCCAGCCGGCAGCCCCTGGCTTCCCAGCCAAGTTCAGGAAGGGGTGCACCGCCTCCACCCCCTCAACCCACCCCTACTCTTGTCCCCCATCCTGAAGCGCCTCGAGGCCTCTACCTTCCTCCCCGCCGGGACCTACGCCTGCTGGTGATTAGCGACCTAAACGGCATCTACGGCTCGCTGGATTACGACCCGGAGGTGGATCGGGCTATCCGCCTCATCCCCTACTTCCAGCCAGATATGGTCTTGGGGGGGGGAGACATGGTGGCCGGGCAGGATCCCCGCCTTTCCGAAGAGCGCATCCGCGCCATGTGGGCAGCCTTTGACCGACATGTGGCCGGCCCGCTGCGCGCTGCCAAGCTGCCCTACGGCTTTACCTTGGGCAACCACGATGCCTCCTGTGCCCGGGGCAGCCGCGGCGATCTTCTCTTTCAGAAGGAACGGGATCTGGCCCGCGAGTTCTGGAACGATCCAGCCCATGATCCCGGCTTGAATTTTGTGGATCGGGGCGATTTCCCCTTCTACTACACCTTTGAACAAGGGGGGGTTTTCTACCTCGTTTGGGACGCTACCTGCAACTCCATTCCCCCCGAACAGATGGCTTGGGTGGAAGCAGCGCTAGCCAGCGAGCGGGCTCAGCAGGCCAAACTACGCATCGTAATTGGCCACCTGCCCCTCTATGCCGTTGCCGTCGGGCGCGACAATCCGGGAGAGGTGCTGCTAGAGGCTGAGGCCAAACGAGCTCTGCTGGAAAAGTACCGTGTCCACACTTACATCAGTGGCCACCACCACGCCTACTATCCTGGCCACAAAGGGCAATTGCAGCTGCTTCACTGTGGCCTTCTCGGCTCTGGACCCCGCCCTCTGCTGGGCAGCTCCCTGCCACCCCGCAAAACCCTGACCCTCATCGATATTGACTTCGCCTCCCCAGAGATTACCCACTACACCACCTACGACATGCGGGATCTCAGCGTAATCAACCAGGCCGAGCTACCTCGCTTTCTCACCGGTCACAATGGCTTGGTGCTGCGCCGCGACGTCAGTTGGGACAGCCTCACCCCCGCGGAAATCGCCACCTGCCGAGCTCGTCTTGGACCCCTCTGCCGCAATTAGGCCCGCCAAACAGCCCCTAGCCTCTCAGGGGCTCCTCTAAACTAGTTGCAGGAGCGGCTCATCCTGGAAAAACCGTGAATGGCTCCCCTCAAACGACGGCGGCAATTTTGGCTTATTAGCTGGATGGCCCTTCTGGCAGGGTTGATGGGATCCCTGCTAACTGGAGTACAAGCGCAGCAGGATCTCACCCCGACCCAGCTGCAGCAGGCCCAGTATGTGCGCAGCTGCGGCACCTGCCATGTGGCGCTGCCTGCTCAAGTGTTGCCCACTGAAAGCTGGCAGCAGCTGCTGCAGGATCCCGACCACTACGGCCAGCAGATCCAGCCTTTGACGGGTGTGGCTTTCCAACTGGCTTGGGGCTATTTGCAGCCCAACTCTCGTCCCCTGCGGCAGGGGGAGTCAGTGCCTTATCGCCTTGCTGAGTCTCGCTACTTCCGGGCTTTGCACCTGCAAGTGGACTTTCCTACGCCGGTGCGAGTAAGCAGCTGCGTGGAGTGTCACCCCAAGGTCGAGGCGGGGGATTTCGCCAGCGTCTCGCCGGAATGGCAATCTTGAGAGAGGCCCATGGACATAGGCGCTATTTTGGCGGGATATGCCCAGGGCTACTTCCTAATGGCGGACGAAGAAACGGGTTCCCTAGGGTGGTATGGCACCGAGCAGCACGCCCTGATCCCGCTGGACGAGCGGTTCCACTGTCCCCGTTCCCTGCGGCCTTTGGTGCGCGGCGGTCGCTTTCAGGTGCGCATCAACCGTGCTTTTGAGCAGGTGGTGGAGGGCTGCGCTGCTCGTCCGAAAACCTGGATTAGCCCGCAGTTAAAGCAGATCTACCTTGCCCTGCACCGGGCGGGGTTTGCCCACAGCTTTGAAACCTGGCAGGGAGACACCTTAGCAGGCGGGATCCTGGGCATTGCTTTGGGGGCGGCCTTTATCGGCGAATCGATGTTTTACCGCATTCCCAACGCCTCGAAGGTGGCACTGGTGAAGTTGGTGGAACACCTGCGGGAGCGGGGCTTTCGCCTCTTTGACGCCCAGTTGATGAACCCGCACCTGGCCCGCTTTGGGGCTTTTCTTATGGATGGCCAGGAGTACCGCCAGCTGCTGCGGCAGTGCCTGGGGATCCCTTGCCGGTTTGATTGAGCTGGCAACCCACCGCTGTATGAACAGGGTCAGCTTGAGCTAGGTTAAAGGTAGTGTCGAGCTTGCGTTCCCGACCTCCTAATGTCGCAGCCTTCGCCAGTCAGCCCCCCGCCCAGCTACGTTCGCCTGGCCATGCGCCACATGGTGCGCAAAGGCAGAACTTCCCTCCTGCACTTTAGCTTGACAACGGTGGGGCTGTTGGCCGTGCTAGTGGGGCTGGCCTACCTATTTCGCTAAGTTCGACGACGTGGACAGTGAGTTGCTTTAGGCTTCGGTAAGTCTTGTCCGCTGCCATTGCTGCTGAAGCCCCCACCCCTTGGATTTTGGCCTATGCAAACCTCGCTGGATCGCACTTCCACCCATTCCACCATTCGGCTGCTGCTGTTTGCCCAGGGCCGAGCCAACGTCGAAGAACTGGCAGAGCAACTGCGTCGGCACATCCAGAGCTTACCTGGCCAATATCCTGCCCATCTAAAAGTGGTGCCGCTGGAAGAGCACCCCTACCTGGCAGAGCACTACAAGCTGGTGGTGACCCCTGCTTTGGTGAAGGCAGAGCCCTTGCCAGCCCAGGTTTTGGCAGGGGAAGACTTGGCAACCCAACTGGAAGTGTGGTGGCCTCGCTGGCAGGGTCAGGCGGCTCTTGCCTCCCACCAGCAAAACTCAGGTCAGGATCCCGCCCCTCCCCCCACCACGGAGGCTCTGCTCCAGATGTCAGAGGAGGTCTTCCTGCTGCGGCAGGAGCGGGCCCAGTTGCGGGAACAGCTGGATTTTAAAGACCGCGTTCTGGCAATGCTGGTCCACGATTTGCGCAGTCCTCTGACGGCTACAGCCCTGGCGGTGGAAACCCTACAGCAGGGACGGGAGGGATCCCTGGACAAGGCAGTGGAGCGGCAGCTGTTCGAGCATGCCCGCCAGCAATTGCGCAAGATGGACAGCATGATTACCGATATCCTTGAATCGGCCCGCGGCAGTGCCTCGCAGCTGCGGATTCGAGCCGTGGAAACTCAGCTGGCCAGCTTGTGCCAGCCAGTGATTGAGGAGCTCCTGCCCCGCATCCAAGCCAAGCAGTTGCAGTTTCAAGCCGATATTCCCCTAGATCTGCCCACGGTTCACGTGGATCCCGACAAAATCCGCCAGGTGATTTTCAACCTTCTGGACAACGCCATCAAGTACACCCCTGCCGAGGGATCCATTCGCCTTACCATCCTCCACCGCACCAGTCACAAGATCCAGGTAACCGTCAGCGACACCGGACCCGGGATCCCAGAAGCCGACCAGGAGAAGATCTTCTCTGACGCCGTGCGTCTAGAGCGAGATCAGCAGCAGGAAGGCTATGGCATTGGCCTTTCCCTCTGCCGCCGCATTGTGCGTGCCCACTATGGTCAAATCTGGGTGGAATCTATCCCCGGCAAGGGCAGCAGTTTTCACTTCACCTTGCCGGTCTACCGCCTCAGCGGGCACTAACTGACCGCCTCTGCCTAATCTGGGGATCGGCACTGGCTAGAAGCGGCCAGAACCAGTGGGGCCGCATGAGGATGACTGTGTCAATGACGTGAATAATGCCGTTGTCGGCTTCGATGTCTGCCTGGATAACGGTGGCATTGTTCACTTCAAACACGTCCCCTTCGATAAACACGTCGATGGGGGATCCCTCTACAGATCCTACACTTTGGTAGTTGGCCAAATCTGCCTTCTTCAAGCGACCGGGCACCACGTGGTAACACAGGATCCGAGTCAATTGGGGAATATTTTGCACCAGAGTGGTAATGGTGGCAGGGGGCAACTTGGCAAAAGCTGCATCGGTGGGAGCAAAAACGGTAAAAGGGCCAGGGCCTTTCAGGGTCTCTACCAAATTTGCCGCTTTCACAGCTGTAACCAAGGTGGAAAAACCTTCAGTAGAGACTGCAATATCGATAATATCAGGCATGGTCCAGATCCTTGTTTTGCTAGAAGTTGGACTTTAACTCAAGTGGCCAATTGGCACAATAGTTATTGACTAGCGATAGTTTTGATCCTGAATGTAGGAGAGGCGAGCTGCTTCTCGGATCCCGTATTCCGGTCGAGTAAAGCGGTTGAGCTGTCCTTCAAAATAGAGGCGATTCATCATCAAATGCCGCGGATTAGGATCATCGAGAGGGTACAGAAAGGCTGCTCTCCCTGCCTGGATTACAGCTGAAGTAACGTTGTACATGGAGCGCTGGAAGCTGATTCCTAGTTGGATGAGCATGTCATCCTCACCGCGGCAGTGCTTGCGGTAGTACTCCACCAAATACGGAGGCAAAAAGTGGTACATATCCTGGTGCAAAAGGGTCGGCGGGATCCCAGCACTGGCCACTGGAAACTTGTCAGCGTAGAGGATCCCATAGTGGAAGTCTAGCTGGTTAACGGGTACTTGGTTGGCCTGAGCGTTATAGGACTTGGTGCCGCGGAAGGGAGAGGTGCGATAAAACACGGCTTCTACATAGGGGAAAGCCGCCTCGTATAGCCAGGTAAATCCCTTGGATTTGGGCACAATGTCGTACCATTCCCCGCGAATGCGCACCCGGTGGTAGATGGGCCGCCCAGCAATAGAAAAGATCGCGTTAACCAAAAAGTTCATCGCCTCCGGCACGCTGGTGATTTTGCCCTCGTCGTAGAGATCGCTCATCTCAAAAAAGACGGGGGCCATCACCTCCCAAAACAGGCCCAACACGGAGTACATGGTGGCCTGGCGGCAAAGTTCCAGAAACATGTCCGGAAAGAGCTTGTACAGCCCCATCAACAAGGGGTTGCCCTGGCAGTAGGCGCGGATGGCGCGGTCGGCATTTTGCTTGTACTCTTCCGAATCCATGTAGGGATCCAATAGGCCCCCCATATCCCGGTGCCAGAGCATGGCCCGCATACATTCTTCAGCAAATTCCATGTTGATGCGGTCATGCCAAAGGTGATGTAGAATCCGCGGCAGCTTGCGCTTCAGCTCCCCTTTTTCCATAAACTCCAGAAGTTCCGGGTGAGCAGTAGCCGGGCCACGCCAAATGCGCAAATCCGCGTTTTCTCCTGCGTAGTGGTTGGCTAGCTTCAGATACTCTTCGGGAATGATGTACTTAAAAATGGGCAAGGGATCCACAAACACCTGCTCGGCAATGTAGAGTAGATCCCGCCAGTAGAAGTCCATCGGCACGGCATAGGCCTTGTAGATGCCGATAATTTGCATCAGGTTTTCCGGCGTATCCGGCAGCATCGATCCCCCTGCCTCAAGGCGATGGACTATTTCGGCAAAGGGGTGAGTAGAAGGGGGCAGCTTGGGAGCAACCAGGGTCGTTGTCATGGAAGAAGTCTCCAACTCAGTCTACGTGGGATCTTTTCCGGTTTTTTGAGCTGTCCTCAGGGAGAATAGGAAGCCAGGGTATGCGTTTGGGCCTGAGCCACCTGGGCAGATAGGGTGAAGGCCAGCGGTTGTGGCCATTTCACCAAGTTCATAGGCTGGATGCCAAACCAAAGGATCAAGGCGGTTAACACAAAGGCCGGGATCCGTTCCCAACCTTGCACACGCGGGTAGTAGGCGGTGCGGTTGTCCAATCTGCCAAAGCAGGTGCGATTGAGCAAAATCACAAAATACACCGCCGTCAAGCCGGTGCCGCAGATGCTCAGCAAAGTGGGCAGTGGAAAATCCGAGTAGCTGCCTTGGAAGATTAAAAACTCGGCCACAAAGCCCAGTAGGCCCGGGATTCCGGCGCTGGCCATGCCGCCCAAAATCAGCAGGGCACTCACCGTGGGCAGGCCGCGCAGGGGATTGAGCAGGCCGTTGAGCACGTTTAGATCCCGCGTTCCCACCTTGCGCTCCACCAGGCCCACTAGATCAAACAGCAGCGCCAAAATTAGCCCATGGGAGATCATTTGCACTATCGCCCCCGTCAGGCTAATGGGCGTGGCCGCTGCCATCCCCAGCAAGATGTAGCCCATATGGCCAATGGAGCTGTAGGCCACCATGCGCTTGATGTCTTTCTGGGCAATGGCTGCCAACGCCCCCAACACCACGGCAATGGCCCCCCACCAAGCTAGGAGTTCATCTAGATCTGCCCACGCCTGGGGAAACAACTGCAGCCCAAAGCGAAACAGACCATAGGTGCCCAACTTGGAGAGCACCCCACCCAGCAGGATCGCCACCGGCGGCGAAGACTCGCCGTAGGCGTCGGGCAGCCAGGTGTGCAGAGGCACCAGCGGCATCTTGATGCCAAAAGCCACAATCAACGCCAAGAGTGTCAGGGTTTGGGCAGCAGAGCCCAGAGAGCTAATGCGAATCTCGGCCAGCTCAAAGGTATGGGGATCCCCTAGCCAGTAGATGGCCAAAAACGCCCCCAACAGGAAGATGGCAGAGACAGCGGTGTAAATCAAAAACTTGATGGCAGCGTAATCCCGCTTGGGGCTGCCCCAGATGGAAATAAGCAGGTAAATCGGGATCAGCACCAGTTCGTAAAAGAGGAAAAACAAAAGTAGGTTCTGAGCGGCAAAAGCCCCGTTGACCGACCCACTCATCAGCAGAATGCAGCCGTAAAAGAGGTTGGGCCGCTTCACCTCTGGCTCAGCCGCCAGAATGGCAATGAGGGTAAGCAGACCGTTCAGGGCCACTATCAACAACGACAGTCCGTCCAGGCCCAGGGAATAGCTCAGTCCAATTTGCGGCAGCCAATCCCACCGCTGCTCCCACTGAAAGCCAGTTGCCTGTAAGTCGAAGCGGGTAAATAAAAACAGGGAGATGGATAGCGAGATCCCGGCCAAAATCGCCGCCAGCCTTCGCCCCCCCAACCCCAAGAACAGGAGCAGGGATCCCAAGATTGGCAAGATGATCAAGGCATTCAGCATAGTCTTTTCCCTTTTCCAAAGACTCCGCCCGCCTACTGCCACCCCGAAGGAGCTCTACAGCAATGGACAAAAGTATGCCCTTGCTGCCGCTTTTTCTAGTTGCGACAACTCCTTATAGAACGGGCCAGTGGCCTTGCTGAGGCTAGGGCAAGTAGCTCAATACTCGCTCCTGGGCTTCTAGGACAGCAGTTTACCTTGAAAACACATCTCTTGCAACGAAACACCCGCTGGTGAGGCGCACCTAGACACTTGAGGAGCTCCCCCGTTTGTGGAAACAGCATCTACGCGGTCAAAGAGCTTATCATTATCATCAGAGACACAAAGGGAAGAAGCATCCTGTTACTGGAGCTATTTCTCTGAGAGGAGTAGTTGGCTGCCATGTCATCAAGGGTGAGATGAAGAAGGGGAATTTTTTGCAGTTTTTGAGAAGTGAGTTATGTCCGAAGCTAGATGCGAGGAAGGTTGGGATTATGGACAGCTTCATAGGAGTCGAGAAGTTGAGGAACTGATTAGGGGAACAGGAGCGCGAACCCTACACCTGCCTGTGTATGCACCGGAAGTAAATCCTATTGAGATGATGGGGTCGGTGTTGAAGCACTTTGCTCGGCAGTTTTCCAGAGTTGGGAACTAGAGCATGGAGCAGAGAGTGCAGACTTCTTTACTCCTGATCAATCCATCCTGCTTCCGAAGTTGGTTTAACAGGCTGTAAGTCTATTCTCGATGGCGGTGGGGACAATTCCTGCAAATTCTGGCAGTCAAGGCTGTAAGAGCTGGGCTGTTAACGATTGCAGTGAATCCCCGCGGTAGCAGTCAAGAGTGCTCCGGGTGCGGTCGAGAAGTGCCTAAAAAGCTGGATGAGCGTTGGCACCACTGTCCGCACTGTGGGTTCAACTCGGCGAGAGTTATCAAATACAGAGCGGTGGGGCGTCCCGTTCTTTTCGCGCCAGCGGCGCGGAGCGCTAAAGCCCGGGAAATGTCCGACGCAGTAGCGGGAGTCACTGTTTGCGAAGCGGGACGTAGTCCTTGAAGCCCGCACTCTATGCGTCGGCATGAGTGGGGGAGTAGGTCACGTTGAGCTCTCAGCCGGCTGGGGCGGCTGCCACTTCAGCACCAAGGTCGAAAGAGGAGGCAGGCAGAGCTCAAGCGAGTAGGGCAGGTTGTGGTAGGGCCAGTCATCCGTCCACTTGCCCCCTAGGTTGCCAACCCCGCTGCCCCAGAACTCTACCGCGTCGCTGTTGAGCAGTTCCTGGTAAAACCCTCGCTGCGGCACGCCAATGCGGTAATTCGGCCAAACCACCGGCGTAAAGTTACAGACTACCACTAGCCACTCCCTGGGATCCTCCCCATAGCGGATAAAGGAGATAATGCCCCGATGGTCGCTGCAGTCAATCCAGCGGAACCCTTCTGGCTTGGTGTCTTGAGTGTAGAGAGCTGGCTGCGAGCGCAATAGATGGTTGAGGGTGGCTACGTAGTGGCGCAGTTTAGCGTGGGGCTCATACTGCAGCAGCTCCCAGTCTAGATCTGCCCAAACATTCCACTCGTTCCACTGGCCAAACTCCATGCTCATAAACAAAGTTTTCTTGCCGGGGTGGGTGAACATGTAGCCGTAGAGGGCCCGCAAACTGGCAAACTTGTGCCACATATCCCCTGGCATTTTGCCCAACATGTGGCTTTTGCCGTGCACCACCTCATCGTGGGAAAAAGCCAGCATGTAATTTTCGCTAAAGGCATACATGAGGCTGAAAGTCACTAGGTTGTGATGGAACTGGCGGAACCAGGGATCCATGCGAAAATAATTCAGCATGTCGTGCATCCAGCCCATGTTCCACTTGAGGTTAAAGCCCAGACCACCCACATGGGTTGGCCAGGTTACCATTGGCCAGGCAGTGGATTCCTCGGCAATGGAAAGAACGCCAGGGTAGTACTTGAAGATGAGGGTGTTGAGCTGGCGAAGGAAGTCAATCGCCTCCAAATGCTCTCGCCCACCGTAGCAGTTGGGGATCCAGTCTTTGCGGTCGTAATCCAGATAGAGCATTGAGGCCACCGCATCCACCCGAATGCCGTCGATGTGGTATTTGTCAAACCAAAAGAGGGCATTGGCTATTAGATAGTTGCGCACCTCGTTGCGGCCGTAGTTGAAAACCAAAGTGCCCCAGCCCTTGTGCTCGCCCTTGCGGGGGTCGGCATACTCGTAGAGGTGGGTACCGTCAAAAAAGGCCAGCCCATGCCCATCTTTGGGGAAATGCCCCGGCACCCAATCGACAATGACGCCGATCCCTTCCTGGTGGGCGCGATCGACAAAGTACATGAAGTCTTGGGGCGATCCGTAGCGGGAGGTTACCGCGTAGTAGCCAATAACCTGGTAGCCCCAGGAGCCGTCGAAGGGGTGCTCGGCCACGGGTAAGAGCTCGATGTGGGTAAAGCCCAGCTCCTTGACATAGGGGATCAATTTGTCCGCCAGCTCCCGGTAGGTAAGAAAGCGGGTGTTGGGCTTTTGCTCCACCGGCACCAGGTGCCCATCAGCGGGGGGGTCTTCCGTTGAAGCGTGCATCCAGGATCCCAAATGCACCTCGTACACCGAGATGGGCGAGCGCAGGGGGTCGGTGGCAGCCCGCTTTTCCAGCCACTCCTGGTCGTGCCAGGTATAGGTGTGGAGGTCGGCTACAATTGAGCCGGTTTTGGGTCGCACCTCCTGCTGAAAGCCATAGGGATCTGACTTTTCGTAGATATCCCCCCAGGCAGTTTTCACCTCGTACTTGTAGACGGCTCCTGGCCCAACACCAGGGATGAACACCGCCCAGATGCCGCTTTCGCCCAGCCGCTTCATCTGGTGTTGGCGGCCATCCCAGTGGTTGAAGTCGCCAATGACACTGACATTGCGGGCGTTGGGAGCCCAGACGGCAAAGTGGACTCCCTGAACCCCATCTACGCTGATGGGATGAGCGCCCAACTTCTCGTAGATGCGGTGGTGGTTGCCCTCGTTGAAGAGGTAGCGATCCAGCTCACCGATGTGGTTGACCTTCTCCAGGGGAAAGCGATAGGGATCCTCCCACTCTTCCAAGTGCTGGCCCTCCGGATCCCAGACCCGCTGCGCCCGCAGAAAGTAGTCTGGAACCGGCGTGCCAGGCGCAAAGCACAGCTCAAACAACGTTTCTGGATACAGCGGCTGCATGGGGTAGGCCTGCCCAGTGGCGCGTTCTACCAACCAAACCTGTTTGGCATTGGGCACCAGGGCCCGCACCAGCCAGAAGGACGTTTCCCCCTGCTCTATCTGCTGCGGCCCCAAAACAGCATAGGGATCCTGCCACTGGTTGGTGACGAACTGAAGCACTTGTTCGGCAGACAGGAGAAAGCCCATCGGCAAGCTTCAACAAAGCAACAATCTCAGTCTAGCGGTGCTCGGCTGCTGCTTTTGGTAGCGCAGGGATTGCCAGAGCCATAGCGGTAGCAGCCAAACCTTTCTGCCCCCGGGAAAACCTGCTAGAGTTGGGAGAGGGTAATTCTCCTCCTTGCCAGCGAGGTTGGTTGGCTTGTTTTGTTGTTGGGGTTTTGGGGACTTATGGCTATCCTGCTGTCGAGCGAACCTATCCTGGCTGTGAGCATCTTTGGCATGGGCCTGCCAGAGCTGGCCGTGATTGGGATCATTGCAGTGGTTGTGTTCGGCCCCAAGAAGCTGCCGGAGTTGGGCAGCGCCTTTGGCAAAGCATTGCGCAGCTTTAAGCAAGAGATGAATAACCCCACTAGTGATGACGAGCCTCTGGCCAGCGCCGAGAAGCCAAAGGCGGAGAAGGTGCTCGAAAAGGATGCCGCCTAGGTAAAAAACTTAGACAACGTTGCAAACTTCCGCCAACGGCAAAGCTTCCTTCCTGCAAACAGCAACAAGGCGTTTGGGTTGTAGGTCACTTCTCTTTGCAGATGGCCAGGCCCTAGCTATAGGTATGCCCAGCTCAACTGCCAAGCCTTTCTGCCTTTTGAAGCCCAGAAGTACGGGCTCGACCCCTGACCTGGAGCCGGGAAGGTCTAGGAGTTGCCAGCGAAAATGCGACTAGAGACCAAGGCCGTGATCCTAGCCTGCTTGAGGCAAGGGCAGACGGTAGGATAGAGAGCAAGCTTGCCAGCGCTATCCCATGGTTCGCCAATACCTTTCCGGGGAAGGGCTGCGCTGGTTGGGCCTGGCTGTGCAGTTGTATGGGTCCGTTGTGCCCGCGGTGCTTCCCCGCACCCTTTTTTGTGCCCTGCTAGGGATCCTGGTTTCTGGGCTCCATGAGTTGGGACTGCCCCTGGTGCTGCCCTCTTCGGTGGCGTTTGTGCCCAACCTTGTTTTGAGCTTGATGCTGGTCTTTCGCACCAATACTGCCTATGAGCGGTTTTGGGAGGGGCGGAAAGCCTGGGGAAGCCTAGTGAATGAGGTGCGCAACTTGGCCCGTCTCATTTGGGTAGCTATTGCGGAAAAGCAGCCAAGCGATCGGGAAGAGAAAATCAAAATCCTGTATCTGCTGCCCGCTTTCGCCATAGCTGTAAAGCAACACCTGCACCAAGAATTTTTACCCGCTGAGCTACAGCCCCTCCTTAGCTTAGAGCAGTTGCAACGCCTTCAAAACCTCAATTATCCCCCCTTACAAATTGCCTTTTGGATAGGGGATTATCTCTAGCGCCAGTACGAGAAGAGTCGTGTGGAAGTCTATCAGCTAACGATCATGGTGGAACGGCTTAACGGTAGGGTGGAAGCTCTGGGTGCCTGCGAGCGCATCTTGATGACCCCCATACCTACGGCTTACGCCTTGCATCTACAGCAGTTGTTGCTGCTTTACTGTTTGTCTTTGCCCTTTCAGATGGTGGAAGAACTGGGTTGGATGACTGGTCCTATTGTGGGATTGTTGGCCTTTATGCTCTTTGGCGTTGAGCAGATTGGTCTTGAAATCGAGAACCCCTTTGGCCACGATCCCAACGACTTGCCTCTTGATAGAATTTGTAGTAAGATGAAGCGAAACATTGTTGACTTAATTCAATCTACCTAAAATTGCTCCGCCACCCCTCAAACTGAAGTCCAAACCCCTACCCAAAGCCAGAGGGATCCCGCTTCTCCCCTTCCCTTGGCAAGGAGGATTGGAGTGGCAAGGGATCCCACCTCAGCCTTGGGAGTGATACTGTGAGAAGAAGAGAAGGATCGGAGCGATTGCCATGCTAAAGTGCACTACCCGCCACGTTCACATCTTTGCTGGCGAGGTTACCCCCGACAACCGCCTGGTGCCCCGCGACGATGTGCTGACCCTTGACGTGGATCCCGATAACGAGCTGGTCTGGAACGAGGCAGCCCTGCAGAAGGTCTATGCCCGTTTCGAGGAATTGGTAGAAGAGTACAGAGGCCGGGATTTGACCGAGTACAACCTCCGCCGCATTGGCTCTGACTTGGAGCACTTCATCCGCTCTCTCCTTAAGCAAGGGGAGATTGCCTACAACCTGCAAGGGCGCACCCCCAACTACAGCATGGGCTTCCCGCAGATCCCTGCAGAAAAAGTAGTGGACCAGTACATTCCCAAAAGCTAGCTCTCTTCCCCCTTCCTGCACCCCCGTTGGAGCATTACCCCATGTCTGAAGAAACCACCCCCACCCAGGACTCTCCCAAGGCTGCTGCGAAAAAAACCGCCAGAGAAGTCAAAGAAGAAAAACCCTTCGAGCAACTGATTACAGAAGAAGTGATCCCAGCGGCCATTGCTGCCTTTCAAAAACGCGGCGTCCACGATTTGCAACTGCGCCTGGAAGGCAAGACGCTGATTGGCTCGTTTGCTGGCGGCCAGAAGCAGTTTAGCGTCCTCTTTGCCGACGGCTCCCTAAATGGCCGTAAGTTCTTCTGCTGTACTACTGCCGGATCCCTACCCAGCACTCTCGAGTCTTTCATGATCGACGAGCGCCGCGTCGACGTGCCCCTGTTTGTGTTCTACTTGCTGCAGCGCCTCTACGCCCAGCAGTGGTATTGAGAGATCCCCCAGCCAGCCCTGGAAGGAATTAGCTGAGGATCCCGCCAGGGGGATCCTTTTTTGGCCTTGCGGGAGATGTGCTCCCAAGGCAGGAGGGATTATCTTTTGTGAGGAAAGGTAAGGCACTGCTACGGGAGATCTCGAAATGTACATTGTGCAGATTGCCTCTGAATGTGCCCCAGTCATCAAGGCGGGGGGGCTAGGGGATGTGGTGTACGGCCTCAGCCGGGAGCTGGAAGTGCGGGGGCACTGCGTCGAGCTGATTCTGCCTAAGTACGACACCATGCGTTATGACCAAATCTGGGGCCTGCACGACGCCTACCGCGACCTCTGGGTGCCTTGGTATGGCGGGGCTATTCACTGCTCGGTGTACTGCGGCTGGGTGCATGGCCGCCTGTGCTTTTTCATTGAGCCCCACTCCAGCGATAACTTTTTCAATCGGGGGTGTTATTACGGCTGCCCAGATGACAACATGCGCTTTGCCTTTTTCAGCAAAGCTGCCCTAGAGTTTCTCCTCAAGAGCAACAAGCGTCCCGACATCATCCATTGCCATGACTGGCAGACGGGCCTGGTGCCAGTGCTACTGTTTGAGATCTACAAGTACCACGGCATGGAAAACCAGCGGGTATGCTACACCATTCACAACTTTAAGCACCAGGGTCTTGGCGGGCCGGAAATTCTTTGGGCCACGGGACTCAACCGCGAGTCTTATTACTTCCACTACGATCGCTTGCGTGACAACTTCAACCCCTTTGCCATCAACTTTATGAAAGGGGGAATTGTTTTTTCTAACTTTGTAACAACAGTCTCGCCCACACACGCTCTGGAGGCACGGTTTGGTGATTACGGCTACGGTCTGGGACACACGCTCTACTTGCACCAGCACAAGTTCCGGGGCATTTTGAATGGCGTTGACTATGACATCTGGAACCCTGAGATTGATCGCTTTATTCCTTTTCGCTACACAGCGCAAACTTTGGAAAACAAGGCCAAAAACAAGAAGGCGCTGCGGGATCGGCTGTTGTTGCAAGATGCCGAGAAACCGATTGTGGCCTATATTGGGCGGCTAGATGAACAAAAAGGTGTGCATTTGGTGCATCATGCCATCTACCGCTCCTTGTTTAAAAATGCTCAGTTTGTCCTACTGGGATCAGCAACGGAGCCGGGAATTGGCGCCTGGTTTGCCCACGAGAAAGGCTACCTCAACGACAACCCCGACGTTCACATTGAGTTGGGCTTCAACGAAGAACTCTCCCACCTTATCTATGCAGGGGCAGATATCCTCGTGGTACCCAGCCACTACGAGCCCTGCGGCCTCACTCAGATGATCGGCCTCAAGTACGGCACAGTTCCGGTGGTGAGAGGAGTGGGCGGCCTAGCGGACACGGTTTTTGACCGCGACTACGACAGTCGCAAATTGCCTGAGCAACGCAATGGCTACGTGTTCTACCACACGGATCACGCAGCCCTAGAGTCAGCGCTGGATCGGGCCATCGACCTGTGGTATACCGCTCCCGACCAGTTCCGCCAACTGCAAATCCAGGGCATGAGCTACGACTACTCCTGGAACTACCCTGGCAAAGAATATCTGGAGATCTACGAGTTCATTCGTCACCGCTGAGTGATCCCCAGTGATCCCAGGCCTTGACCACAGGGGGGAAATGCTGGAGGATAGGTAGCAATCCTGCTCTTAACTTCCCCACAGATTTATTGCTGAGGAAGCTGAGCTGACTCCGTTATCTTCCCTGAGGATCCCTGGCTGCTATGGGTTATCTTGCCTTGGTACTCCACGCGCACCTGCCCTTTGTGCGCCACCCTGAGCAGGACTTTGTGCTGGAAGAAGAATGGCTCTACGAAGCCATCACCGAGACCTATGTCCCGCTGCTGCACATGTTCGAGGGGCTGCAGCGAGATGGCATTGACTTTCGCCTCACCATGTCCCTGACGCCGCCTCTGGTGTCGATGCTGCGGGATCCCTTGCTGCAGGAGCGCTACGACCACTACCTAACCAAGTTGGAGGAGCTGGCCCAGCTGGAGTACGACAAGAATGCCCACAACGGCCATATTCGCTACCTAGCGGAGCACTACATCAAGCAATTTGCCATGGTGCGGGATCTCTGGGAGCGCTACGACCGGGATCTGGTGCGGGCCTTCAAGCAGTTTCAAGACAGCGGCAACCTGGAGATCATCACCTGCGCCGCTACCCATGCTTACCTGCCCCTGATGCAGATGTACCCCCAGGCGGTTTGGGCGCAGCTGATTGTGGCCTGCGAGCACTACAACGAGCACTTTGGCCAATGGCCGCGGGGGATCTGGCTGCCGGAATGTGCCTACTACCAAGGGTTGGAGCGGCTGGTTGCTGATGCTGGCCTGCGCTACATGATCACCGACGCCCACGGCCTGCTCTATGCCAAGCCGCGGCCGCGCTACGGCATGTACGCTCCCATTTTTACCGAGACCGGCGTTGCCGTCTTTGGGCGGGATCACGAGTCCTCGCAGCAAGTGTGGTCGGCAGAGGTGGGCTATCCCGGGGATCCCGTCTATCGCGAGTTCTACAAAGACCTGGGGTATGAGGCCGACTACGAGTACATCAAGCCTTACATCATGCCCAATGGCCAGCGGAAAAACACCGGCATCAAGTACCACCGCATCACGGGGCGGAACCTAGATCTAGGGCAGAAGGAACTCTACGATCCCTACTGGGCGCGAGAAAAAGCGGCCGAACATGCGGGCAACTTTATGTTCAACCGCCAGCGGCAAATCGAGTACTTGTACAGCGTCATGGGGCGCCCGCCGCTGGTGGTGGCTCCCTACGATGCCGAGCTCTTTGGCCACTGGTGGTACGAGGGACCCTGGTTTTTGGATTTCCTCATCCGCAAGAGCTACTTTGACCAAAACACCTATCGCATGACTCACTTGGCGGAGTACCTGCGGGAGAACCCCACCCACCAGGTGTGCAAACCTGCTCAGTCCAGCTGGGGGGCGCGCGGCTTCCACGAGTACTGGCTCAACCCCACCAATGCCTGGATCTATCCCCACCTGCACAAGGCTACCGAGCGCATGATTGAGCTGAGCCGCCGTGAGCCTGCTGATGACCTGGAGTGGCGGGCCCTAAACCAGGCGGCACGGGAGCTGATGCTGGCTCAATCTTCTGACTGGGCCTTTATCATGCGCACGGGGACGATGGTTCCCTATGCGGTACGCCGCACCAAGTCTCACCTGCTGCGCTTCAACCACCTCTACGAGAAGATTCAAGCGGGTCAGTTTCGGCGGGAAACAGCCACCCCCGAAGACGAGCAGTGGCTGGCCAAGGTGGAATACATGGACAACATCTTCCCCAACCTCAACTACCGGGTTTACCGGCCCCTCTGAAACCTGGGGGCAGTCTCCAGCCGCACTGTGTGGAAAAAGATCCGACTACTTGGGCCTCACTCGCCTCTCTTGCAGTCGCGGCAGCGGTGCCCTCGGGAAAGTTGGGGGATTCTTACGCAGTCCACGTTGACTTACAGCACTGTCCGGCTTCTTCACCGGGGTGGGTGATAGCATTGGCGAGCGACTCAAGTCACTCAAGGACTACGTCCCGCTAACGCAATCTGGACGGAGGGTTACCAAGCTGCCCCGCTGTTTTGAAACGAGTGCAGTTTGAAATAAATCGACATCCCTGCGGACTTTCCGCTGCCGAGCTCGGGCCTTGTTGCAAACTTCTCAGAGAACTTGGGATCCCCGCTTCCTTACCTTGATGGCCAGCCCTGCCGCTTCTAGAGCTTGGTGCCGCACTCGGCACAAAACTTGTGCAGGCTGGGGTTTTTGGTGCCGCAGTTGGGGCAGTAGATGAGCTCGGCAGCTTGCTCCAGTTGCCGCTTTTCTGGCAGCCCAATCATCTGGTAATTGGCTTTGCCAGCGGGCACCATTGGGTAGCAGTTCTCGTCCCGCTTGACCACAAAGTCAACCACTACTGGGCCTTCGTGGCGCAGCATCTCCTGGATGGCATCGTCTACTTGATCGGGGTGATCGACGCGCATGCCCTTGACACCAAAGGCTTCGGCCAGCTTGACAAAATCTGGCATGCCCGCAGCCATGTCGGAGTGGGAATAGCGCTCGCCGTGAAAGGCCTGTTGCCACTGCCGCACCATGCCTTGCCAGCCGTTGTTGATAATGGCCACTTTGGTGGCAATGCCGTACTGGGCCACCGTGCCCAATTCTTGCATATTCATCTGGAAGCTGGCATCGCCACTGATGCAGATGACTTCCTCATGGGGCAGGGCCACCTTGACCCCCATAGCCGCTGGGAAGCCGTAGCCCATGGTCCCCAGGCCAGAGCTAGAGATCCAACGGCGTGGTCCGGTGCGCAGAAACTGCGCCGCCCACATTTGGTGCTGACCTACATCGGTGGTGTAGTAGGCGTGGGGAGCATGGCGTCGAAAGGCGTCAATAACCTGTTGCGGGGCAATCACACCCTCATAGGAGGGCACCTGCAAGGGGTAGTCCCGTTTCCAGCGCTCGATGCGTGCAAGCCAAGCTTGCGTCTGGCCAGGAGTGTAGGGCATTTTGCTTAGCTGCGCCAACAGCTCCACCAAAACGGTGCGTACATCCCCCACAATCGGCACGTCAGGGATCCGGTTTTTGCCCACCTCTGCCGGATCGATGTCGACGTGGATAACTTTGGCATGCTTGGCAAATTCGTCCAGCTTGCCGGTTACGCGGTCGTCGAAGCGGGCTCCGAGGGCAATGAGCAGGTCGCACTCGGTAACAGCAAAGTTGGCGTAGGCCGTGCCGTGCATGCCCAGCATCCCCACCGAGAGGGGATCATTCTCATCAAAGGCCCCTTTGCCCATGAGAGTGGTGGTTACCGGGATCTGGTAGGTGTGGGCTAGCTCGGCAATCTCGGCGTGGGCCCCGGAGATGATGGCCCCGCCGCCCACGTAGAGCAAGGGCCGCTTGGCCTGCAGAATCAGCTTGGCTGCCGCGTGGATCTGGCGAGGGTTGCCCCGCACCGTGGGTCGGTAGCCAGGAATATTGACCTCAGTGACGGGCTGGTAGTCGAACTCTTCCAAGCCCACATCTTTAGGGATGTCAATCAGCACTGGACCTGGTCGCCCGGTGCTGGCAATGTGGAAGGCCTCGGCCACAATCCGGGCCATCTGCCGCGGATCGCGCACCACGTAGGAGTGCTTGACAATGGGCAGGGTGATGCCAAAAATGTCAGTCTCCTGAAAGCCGTCGGTACCGATTAGATGACGGGGCACCTGGCCAGTAATCGCTACCAGAGGCACAGAGTCCATCATGGCGTTGGCAATGCCTGTCACCAGGTTGGTTGCCCCTGGCCCCGAGGTGGCAAAGCACACCCCCACCTTGCCCGTAGCGCGGGCGTAACCATCAGCAGCGTGGGCAGCAGCCTGTTCGTGGCGGACTAGGAAATGTTTAAGTAGCCCTTGCGATTCGGCCTTGTACAGCTCATCGTAGATGGGCAGGATGGCTCCTCCTGGATAGCCGAAAATGTGCCGCACCCCATGGCGATGCAGGCTATCCACCAATGCATAGGCACCCGTTGCCACGATGTCTTCCCCTCGCTAAGACGACTGAGCACTCGATCTGGAGCGGCTATTTAACTCAGCAGTTTAGCAAGGGTTTGCTCTGCCAGGTTGAAATTGCCAAAAGCTCCTGCACCCCCTGGGTAAAAGTCACACCTAGGCAGGCACCTGGCCCAGTTAGGGCGGCGAGGAGGTCAAGCCACGCCAGGGTTAAGGCCAGCCCCTAGGGGAGACTGGCGGCAGAGCCACCACCCCCTAGAGATAGCCAGCAGCAGTCCCCCAAGGAGCGCAAGCCCGGCTTTAATCCCCTGCCTTCAATCCATAGCGGGCCAGGAAACGGGGCAAATCAACTACCTGACAGGTGTAGGAGCCGTGCATCACGAGCCGTCCCTGCTGCAGGATCTCCACCTTAAACTGAACGCGCCTTCCCGTTACCTCCACCACCTTAACCTGAACCTGTAAAGGCTCCCCCACCACTGCTGCTGAGCAGTGGTCCAAAGCAAAGCGGATCCCAACGGCTGCTTCCTCCGCCTCGTAAAAAGGCTGCAGAGTGGTGTTGCTGCACCCCTCAATCAGGGCTAGCAGCGCCGGGGATCCAATGACCTTCACCCCAGGGTTGCCCAGCGCCTCAGCTGTCTGTTGGGGGCCAGGGATCCCTTGCCAAGTGCCGTAGGTACCGAGGGGAACGGGTTTCACTGAAAGACGCGGCGCAAAAGCCTTCCCGACGAAGCGCTGCCCGCAAGCCAAGAACGACCCTACTACCACTATGCAACAACCCCTGACCTAGTCTGCAACTGCTAC
>NZ_JANSIV010000036.1:0-9450 GCF_047502705.1 Synechococcus sp. H70.1 | reverse complement strand
CCTAGTCTGCAACTGCTACGGGTGCTAGCAGCAGCCGCCTGCTTCAGCTGCAGGAGGAAGCCCTTAAAGCCCCTGGCTACCGCTTTGCGGACGTTGCCTCATGAGAGGGCGATTGACAAGAGGAGGGTGCCCTGCTGGCCCTGTCCAAGAAGAGCCGCTGCCCTCCCCGATGGCCCCCCAGCCGCCCAGGCGGTGGCAAGGATAAGCTGGAAGAAATCAGCAAGTGGGCGTTCATGTCTTCAGAACACTACAAATTTGATCTCTTTCTGCGCTACCACCGCGCCCAGGCCCGCTGGGTACAGCAACTGGCCGAGCGGCTGGACCGAGAAGGGTTCAAGGTCTGGTTTGACCGCTGGAGGCTGCAACCGGGGGATGACCGTAAGCTGGAACAGCAACTGGCCATCGAACAGTGCCGCTGGATTGGGGTGGTGGCCTCGCCGGAATTCGTTGCCAATCCCTGGCCCCGAGATGAACTCTACAGCGGTTTCTCCCACGCCCCACCCCGACAAAACCAGCGTTTGCTGACGCTGCTCCACACGCCCACCGAGCTGCCTCAGCCCCTAGCAGAAGCGCCCCTGCTGGATTTTAGTGGCTCTGAGGAGGATCCGGTGCTGTTTGAGTACCGGGCCCGCGAGCTGATGCACTTCTTGGATCCCAGCTTTCCCGCCCCTGGTGATCTGCAGCGATTTCGGCTGCAATACCGCCGCCGCGAGGAACTTCCTGAAGATGAGGAGGTGCGGGGGTTCCAAGCTTTTCTGCGAGCCATTCAGCTAGCTATCCTGCGCATTGCTACCGGCGAAATCCCCTCCGCCACTCCGGAGGAAGGGGCGCGCAAGATTGCCATTTTGCAATTTCTTCAGCGCCTGTTTCAGTGGAACAGCGCCGATATCCAGTTTGAGCGCGCAGAAGAATGGCGCAAGCGAGGCAACCTAACTGAAGCCCTGGCTGCCTACGACCGCGCCTTGAACATGGATCCCAACTTTGCCCTGGCCTGGAGTCGCCGCGGCGATGTGCTGGTGCAGTTAGGCCGCTACCGTGAGGCAATAGACAGCTACCACGGATCCCTGAGCATTAACCCCTACGATGAGGAGACCCGGCTGCGCTTGGCGCTAATTCTGGGGCGCCTGGGCCAGTACAAAGCGGCGGTGGTTAACTACGACAAGGTGCTGGAGAGCAACCCCGAAGATGCCTTAGCCTGGCACAATCGCGGCATTCGTCTGCTGCAACTCAAGCGGCCAAAGCTGGCCCTCAACAGCTTGAACAAGGCGTTGCGGTATAACCCTAAGCAAGCCCGCAGCTGGTTGGGGCGGGGGATTGCCCTGCGACGGCTGCGGCGGCCTAGTGCAGCGGCGGCCAGTTTTGCCCGGGTCTTAAAGCTCAACCCCAGAAGCGCACGGGTCTGGCGCTACCAAGGCAATGCCCTGTTCCACTGCCAGCGGCTGCGCTCCGCTATCGAGTGTTACAAGCGCTCGCTGCGGCTGCGCCGCCGGGATCCCGTTACGCTCTACAACTTGGGTGTGGCCCTGTTGTGCCTTGGGCAGTACCGGTTAGCCAGCAAGGCCTTGGAGCGCGCCCTGCGCTATGACGCTGACAACCCCAAAGGCTGGTATGCCCGCGGCGTGGCTTTCCAGAAACTGGGCTATCTCAAAGAGGCCTGCATCCACTTCGAGGAGGCCCTGAAGATCCGGCCAGAGGACTTTCCGGCTCGCTATGCCTTGGCGGCAGCTCTACAGGAGTTGGGGCAATACGAGGCCAGCTTGGAGGAGTTCCAACGCCTTGTGCAGCAGCGCCCTGGCAGCGTAGCCTGCTGGTTTGGCCAGATCACCAGCCTGCGGCGCTTGGGCCGGCTGGAGGAGGCCCTTGCTGCCAGTCAGCGGCTGATTAGCCTCAATGAGCAAGATCCCTGGGGCTGGTTTGCCCTAGGGCTGGTCTATGGCGACCTTGGGGAGGCAGAGAAAGCGGCGCAAGCCTACTCGCGCGTCCTAGAGCTCACCCCAGAAGACGCGGTGGCCCTCAACAACCGCGCTTGGGAAGTCCTGAAGCTGGGGAAGCTGGAGCTGGCCTTAGCCGACGCCCAACGGGCCACAGAGTTGCAGCCGCAGCGGCCTGCCTTTTGGCATACCTTGGGGCTAATCCAACTGCGGGCTGGTCAGCGGGAGGCCGCCCAAGCTAGTTTGCAGCGCTGCCTAGAGCTGGATCCCCAGTTCCAGCCAGCCCAAGCGGCCCTGCAGGAGTTGGCTCTTGCCAGTTCCCATTTGCCCCTTGGTCTTGCCCCGAACCCTGCCCCTGCGGCAATGCCAGCTACAGCCTTGCCATCGCTAGAAACCCTCAACCCTCAAGAAGAGCTGTCTACCCCTACGCAGCAGCCAATCGGCAAGCCTGGCCTTAGGTGTGAAAGGGAATAGTAAGCAAAGGCAACAGCGCCAACCCCAGCCAAGCCCAACTCCCCGGGAATGGCGAGGGCCCAGAGACTTCAGACCCCTCTGCCTGCAGCAGAGCCTCAATGCGTTCCTGCAGGCGTCCTCCAAGAGTGGAGCCCATTTCCAGGGCAAAGCCGACCCAAGCGTTGGACGGCTGCCCTCTTACCCCATAGCCCACTACCTGGAGCAACGCCTCTCCCAGCACCAAGGGATCCACCCGCTGGGCCGCCCAGCGATCTGCCCGCAGCTCCCGCAGCGTCAGCAGTTCTTGCCAGAGAACCTCCGTATTCGGCAGCCAGCTGCTGAGGCGCCGCAGCCAACCAGCTGCAAACATCCACAAGGTATCGCGGTAGTGGCGATGGGCCTCTTCGTGGGCCAGCACTGCCTGCAGGTGCTCTTCATCCAACTGCTCCAGCAAGCCGCGGCTAACCACCAATTGCGGCTTCCACACCCCCACCTGGGCGGCAAAAGGGATCTCCAAATCCAGGACGTAGGCCGGAGAGCCGTACAGATCAACTTGGGCCAGAGCCTGGAGGTGAGCACGTCGGCAGGAGCGCCAGAACTCCCAAGCCCAGTGCAAGGCTACGCCCCCAGCCACGGCCAGCACCAGCAGCGCACAGCCATAGCAGAACCAGCCTCCTGACCCGGCCATTTGTCCCCATGGCCCCATCCAAGCTAGAGCAAAAGCAGTGGTCAGCAAAAACAGCGGCGGCAGCAAGAAGTGGATCCAGGCCCACTGCCAGCGCTGGGCCCAGGAACCCCCTCTATCCAGCCGCACCTGGGCTCGCCACAGCCAACTTAAGCCCAAACCCAACAGCAACATGCCCAAGTGGCTCATTGGGGATCCCTCCTGGCTTCCCGCGCAGCCCGCAGCCGCTCGGCAATCGCCTGCAACTGGGACACGCTGGCCTGATCCAGACTGTCGGCAAAGGCTGCCACTGTGTCGGGATCCCCGACGGCCAAAAACTGCTGCAAGTGGTCAAAGGCCCTCAGGCTGGCAGCTTCCTGGCGAGAGAGACAGGGCCGCCACAGCATTGGCAGAGGCCGCCCCTCGGCATCTGTGCGCCGTTCACAGCTTACCCAGCCTTTTTGGCTCAAGCGCTGCAAGACGGTGGTTACTGAGGCATAGGCCAACTCGCGGTTGGGATCGGCCAGAATGCGCTCGTGGATTTGGCGAGTGCTAGCGCTGCCCAGATCCCAGAGGATCTCAAGGATCTCTGCTTCCAGAGGGCCCAGCGACAGTTTTTTGGGACGATGCCTAGGCAACATGACCCCTTGCCAAAGTAGGAATACCTCTCCAGGCTAGCTTAAGCGCCTCCAGGGCCTTCCCTTCCTGAGTTGGGGCTTAATCAGGGTCGAAGAGTGCCGTCTTCAGCCAGAAAGCGGGAGCTCAGAAAAGGACGCAGCGCCTGGGGAATGCGGATCGAGCCGTCTGGCTGCTGGTGATTTTCCAACAGAGCAGCCAGAGTACGTCCCACCGCCAAGCCAGAGCCATTGAGGGTGTGGACGAAGTGGGTACCCTTTTGCCCCGCTTCTTTGTAGCGCAGGTTGGCGCGGCGGGCCTGGAAATCCCAGCAGTTGGAGCAACTGGAGATCTCCCGGTAGCGGTTTTGGGAGGGAAACCACACCTCCAGATCAAAGCAGCGGGCCGCCGCAAAGCCCAGATCGCCGGTGCACAGCTCCACCACCCGGTAGGGCAGCTCCAGCATCTGTAAAATGGCCTCCGCATCCTGCACGAGTTTTTCGTGCTCGGCCTCCGATTGCTGGGGAAGGGTAATCTTGACCAGCTCCACCTTTTGAAACTGGTGCAGCCGGATTAGGCCCTTGGTGTCGCGGCCATAGCTGCCGGCTTCGCGGCGAAAGCAGGGCGTATAGGCACAGAAATTTAGGGGGAGGCGCTCGGCTGGGATCACCTCATCCCGGTACAGGTTGGTGAGGGGCACTTCTGCCGTCGGGATTAGCCAGAGGTCGTCCTCCGCACAGCGAAAGCTCTCTGAGGCAAACTTGGGCAACTGCCCTGTCCCTTCTAGAGCGGCGCTGTTAACCAAAAAAGGAGGGATGACCTCGGTGTAGCCAGCGGCAAGATGGCGCTCCAGCATCATGGCAATCAAGGCCCGCTCCAGAGCTGCCCCTGCCCCTACCATAGCCACAAAGCGGCTCTGGGCCACCTTGACGGCGCGGCCAACCTCCAAGAGGCCCAGCTTCTCCGCAATCTCGTCGTGGGGAAGGACGGGATGGGCAGGCTTGAGGTCGTCGCCCCAGCGGCGCACCTCCACGTTGTCGGTCTCATCTCGGCCAACTGGTACGCTGGGCAGCGGCAGGTTGGGCAGGGTAAGCAGCCGGGCGCGCATCTCCTCCTCCAGCTCCCGTTCTTGCTGCTCCAGTTGGGCAATTTCTGCTTTGAGCTCTGCCCCCCGCTGCCGCAGAGCCGCCACTTCCGCTCCGTGGGGATCCGCTCCCCGCTGGAGAAGCTCGCCAACTTTTTTGCCAAGGCTGTTGCTTTCCGCCTGCAGAGATCCGCGCCGGGTCTCCAACTGGCGCCGCTCTCGATCCAACTGCAGGATCCTGTCCAAGTCAGCACTGGCCCCGCGCTTGTCCAGGGCTTGGCGTACCTCTTCCGGGCGATCCCGTAGCAGCTTTAGATCCAGCACAAGACCTGCCTCTGGTAAGGACTTCTTACTTTTTCAGCCAGCTAAACATGGCCCGCAGCTCCTTACCCACTTTTTCGATGGGATGCTCAGCCTCGCAGCGACGCATGGCAGTGAGCACTGGCCTACCCGCTTGGTTTTCTAGGACAAACTCGCGGGCAAACTGGCCGCTTTGGATCTCAGCAAGGATGCGCTTCATCTCGGCACGAACTTGCTCTGTGATGATGCGGGGGCCGCGGGTATAGTCGCCGTATTCTGCTGTGTTGGAGATGCTATGGCGCATCTTTTCCAGCCCCCCCTCAACGATAAGATCGACAATGAGCTTGACTTCGTGCAGGCACTCGAAGTAAGCCAGCTCCGGCTGGTAGCCCGCTTCCACGAGCGTCTCAAACCCAGCCTTGATCAGGGCCGTTAGGCCACCGCAGAGCACCACCTGCTCGCCAAAGAGGTCGGTCTCGGTCTCCTCCCGAAAGGTGGTCTCCAGGATGCCAGCTCGCGTGCCGCCAATCCCCTTGGCATAAGCCATGGCCCGCTCCCGCGCCATCCCCGAGGCATCCTGGTAGACAGCAAACAGACAAGGTACCCCTTGGCCCTCCTGGTAAGTGCGCCGCACCAGGTGACCAGGGCCTTTGGGGGCTACCATGACGACATCGATGTCTGCCGGGGGCTGGATCTGGCCAAAGTGGATGTTGAAGCCGTGGGCAAATAGGAGCACCTTCCCCGGCTTAAGGTGGGGCCGGATCTCGCTTTGGAAGACGGCCTTCTGCACTTCGTCGGGCAGCAGGATCATCACCCAGTCAGCGGTGGCAGCGGCCTCGGCTACTGTCTTGACGACCAACCCGTCCTGCTCGGCCTTGGGCCAAGAGGGGCTGCCGGGGTAGAGGCCGACAAGGACGTTGACACCGCTGTCGCGCAGGTTGAGAGCGTGAGCGTGGCCCTGGCTGCCGTAGCCGATGATGGCCACCGTCTGGCCGTTCAGGAGATCGAGGTTAGCGTCGCTATCGTAGTAGAGGCGAGCCATAGTCAGGCTGGGTAGGTGGTGAGCGGCGTTTGAATTAGGATAGCAGGGAAAAACAGGGTTGGGATCAGTTGCCGTAGTGCACGGTCTTCACCCACCTCAGCCGTTTGGGCTGCACACACATGCGGGCCGTGGTAACAATCATAACCGGCAGCCAGTGGAGCATGTACACCAGACCCAGGGCAGTGCGCCACCAGAGCTTCCCTCCGCGCAGCCCCTCCACTTGACGCAAGCTGCGGTAGAAGGCCAGCGTTAGGGATCCCATGACTAGAGCGTTCAGGGGGAGCAGCACCGAGGAATGCCCTGTCAACAGTACCCAGAGAGTATCGGGAACCAAAGCCATGGGCAGCAGATACTGGCAGATAAAGAAAGCCCAGAGATCCACGGTCTTGGCCATGCCCAGGCGGCCACTGAGGATCCCTGGCCAGTAGTCAAGGTAACGCTGGTAACCGCCTTCTGCCCAACGACAGCGCTGGTGCCAAAGGCTTTTCCAGGAGGTAACCCCTTCTTCGACAATAGCCGGCTCGATGAGGAAGGCAATGTCTACCCCCGCCAGGTGGAGCTTCAAGGTGAGATCCAGGTCGTCGGTAAGGGTGCTTTCGTTCCAGCCGCCGCACTTTTCCAGAACATCCCGCCGTACCAATTGGCCGTTGCCCCGCAGCTCGCCAATACCACCGATGAGCACCCGCTGCTGCTGCAAGTAGGCATCAGAGGCCATCTCCGCCACCTGGCCCAGCGTCCAGAAATTGACGTTGGGGTTGCTTAGGGCTTTGCGCACCTGGACAGCGCCCACTGCCCGCCGACCGGGAGAGGAAGGCTGACTAAACAGGGGCAGGGTGCGAGCCAGGAGATCCGGGGGCACAATGGCATCGGCATCGCAGACAAGGATGATCTCTCCCTGGGTTAGGGGGAGAACCTCGTTGAGGGCGCCAGACTTACCGCCCCCTCGCCCCGGCGGCCGTCGGTAAACGCGTAGGTGCGGCAGCCACCTTTGGGCCTCTTGCAGGATCTCTGGGGTGGCATCGCTGCTGGCGTCATCGATGGCCCACAGCTCTAGATGGCTGCGGGGGTAGTCCAACTGACTAAGGCTCTGCAGTAGCCGCGGCAGCACAGCACTTTCGTTTTTGGCCGGGATCAGCACTGCTACCCGCGGCAAAGGGGGCTTTGGCAAGGCCGCTGACGGGAGCTGGAGAGATCCCTGGTCAACCTCATCGCCAGCTGTTGTCTCTAGAGGGTAAAGCCGCAAGGGAGGTGGCGGGTCTGCCGGCTGCAGACGAAACAGGCGGTTGACGTGGATAACCATGAAGGTAGCTAGGCCAACTGTAAGCCAGCGAGCCACTGCTACCTGGTGCATCAGGCTAACTAGCCCCCAAACCATCGCCAAAACCAGCAGAGCCTTAAGCCGGCGACGCTGGGCTGAGGTAAGCAGCCAATCGGGAAGGTGAAGATCCTCCAGGGGAACCGCCTCTGACCAGACAAACTCAGACATGGGAAGCATCTCGTCGGTAACAGCTTTGCCCAAATCAACCGACCCGCCCACGCTTGAAGCTGGCGGCTGTTCAGAGGTCGTTCATCATTGCCACCACTGTGTTGTCACCGACTTGGGCTAAAGACCTAGGCTTTTGGGCTGCCACCCCTACCGCAGGGGATCCCTCTTACGGGTTGCCGCGAATTTCCTTGATCACCCCATCTTCAAGCAGGATCTCCACCTGCATTTTCTGAATTAGGTTGTCTCCCTTCTGCACGCGGAAGAAGCTCTCTATGCTGCCTTGCAGGACCTCTTGGTTCAGTTCCAAGTTGCTCAGTTGGTTAATCTGCTGGAGCAACTGGTTTTTTTGATCCAAGAGCCTAATCTTCTGCTCGTTCACGCGGCTTTTCACCGCTTCCACCTGCTGCAGCACCTGGGGGCTATTGGGGTTAGGGCTTTGTTTTTCAATTTCGGCAATGGCCCGCTTACCCTGAAACTCCAGTTGCTGGATCTGAGCATCAGTAGCTTCAATCTGCCGCTCCAGTTGCTCCCGCATTTCTTTCTTCCAAAGGGGGGTGACCACCACCTTGACAGGGATGGTGCGCTTGAGCAGTAACTGAGTGCCGTTGCCAACGTTGTTTTCTTCCATAAGACCTATACCAGGCAGACGACCAAGCAAAGCAAGGTTTCAGAACTCTCCCCTCAAAAGCTCTGGGTTTAAGGAAAATTCTTTCCCGCCGAGCCGGAGACCCACCTACTTATCCTACCGGCTCGGATCCCGGTAGTAAAGTCTGAGCTGGGGGGAAAGGGCGGCTCTGGTTAAGGATCTTGAAGGTCGCTGCCCTGCGGCGGCGCAGATTCAGCTAGCGTGAAAGACGGTGTTCTCGGATTTTGCAGCAGCCATGAGCGAACTGGCCTCAACTCCCTGGCAAGCTGTCCAGCCGGTGCGGATCGCCTCCCGCAAAAGCGAGCTGGCTCTAGCCCAGACCCGCTGGGTGATGGGGCAGTTGCAGGCCCACCATCCAGGGTTGCCCCTAGAGCTGCACACCCTTTCCACCCAGGGAGACATCATCCTGGATGTGGCGCTGGCCAAAATCGGGGATAAGGGCCTGTTTACCAAGGAGCTGGAGGTCAGCCTGCTCAACGGCACTAGCGATCTGGCGGTACACAGCCTCAAGGACTTGCCCACCCGTTTGCCGGAAGGCTTGGTCTTGGGGGCGATTACGCAGAGGGAGGATCCTCTGGACGCGCTGGTGCTGCGGCAGGAGCTGCGCGGCTACCACCTGGCCACCCTCCCACCAGGGACGGTGATTGGCACTTCCTCTCTGCGGCGGCTGGCTCAACTGCGCCACGCCTTTCCCCACCTGCAGTTTAAGGACGTGCGGGGCAACCTCAACACCCGCCTGGCCAAGCTGGATCGGGGGGAGTACGACGGCCTGATCTTGGCAGTCGCCGGCCTGAAGCGCCTGGGCCAAGCACAGCGGATCCACGAGGTGCTAGATCCCAGTGTGTTCTTGTACGCCGTTGGCCAGGGATCCCTCGGCATCGAGTGCCGGCAGGGGGACGAGCGGATTTTGGAGCTCATTCGACCCTTGGCCGATGGGGAGGCCACAGCCCGCTGTTTGGCCGAGCGAGCTTTCTTGCGGGCTTTGGAGGGGGGCTGTCAGGTGCCCATCGGGGTCCACAGCCAAGTGCAGGGGGAAGAGCTGCACCTAACCGGCATGGTGGCCGACCTAGAGGGGCGACGGCTGATCCGCGATACCCAAACGGGATCCACTGCCGACCCGGAAGCGGTGGGAATCTCCCTGGCGGAAAAGCTGAAGCAACAGGGGGCCGACGAAATCCTGCAGGCCATTTTTGCCCAGGCTCGCCGCTAAATCCTTTGAGCTAGCTCTG
>NZ_JANSIV010000035.1:0-9325 GCF_047502705.1 Synechococcus sp. H70.1 | reverse complement strand
CAGGGGCAGGGAAAATAGGCAAAGGGAAAGAGTGCCCACATGGGCGTTGCCAGAGGATTGCGCGGGAGGTTAGGTTTTGTAACAGTTTTCCGGCAGAGCGACCCCAGAGATGGCAACCCAAGCTTTTCTGCCGCTCTGGTTAGGCCGGCTTAGACGAAAAGCTGTCCATCTGAGGGTGAGATCTTGCTGTTGAATTGCCTAGATCCTGTGTTGCTGGCTGTCGAAGCCGCTGCTTCCGTTGAGCCGCCAGTGGAAGACAACCTCTCTCCCCTGATCTTGGTGGCGGTGCTACTGGCGTTGGTGGTCATCTACTTGGCCAGCCGCATCGCCGGAGAAATTGCCGTTCGCCTCAGCTTCCCCCCGGTGCTGGGAGAGTTGCTGGGGGGTGTCCTGGTAGGCGGCTCTGGCCTGGGGCTGCTGGTCTTTCCAGAAGGGCCAGTCTCCCCCGAGACGCTGCCTAGCTTGGCCCACTCCTCCGCCTTGATGCAACTGCTGCAAGTGACTGCCGGCCTCGACGAGGGATCCCTTGGGTCGGTGTTTGCCTCCCAGGTCGAGATCCTCGACGTCCTCGCCGAGATTGGGGTGGTCATTCTCCTATTTGAGATTGGCCTCGAGTCGGATCTGGGAGAACTGCTGCGGGTTGGCCCGCAGGCAGCGGCCGTGGCCGTCATTGGGGTTGCTGTCCCCTTTGCGGCGGGAACCCTGGGCCTGCTCTATCTCTTTCACGTGCCCACCATCCCTGCCATCTTTGCCGGGGCGGCTCTGACGGCAACCAGCATTGGCATCACCGCCCGCGTCTTGGCCGAGCTACAAAAACTCACCTCCCCCGAAGGCCAGGTCATCATTGGCGCCGCCGTCCTGGACGACGTGTTGGGCATCATCATCTTGGCTGTGGTGGCGGGCTTAGCCAAAACCGGAGAGGTTGACGTTGCCAATGCTGGCCTCATCATCGTCAGCGCCGTCGTCTTTCTGGTCGGCTCCATTGTCTTGGGGCGCCTCCTCAGCCCCTACTTTGTGGCCCTTCTCAACCACCTGAGAACCCGCGGCAACCCCCTTTTGCCCGCTCTGGTGTTGGCTTTCCTGTTGGCCTACGTGGGGCAGGTGATCCACCTGGAGGCGATTTTGGGCGCTTTTGCCGCCGGCCTAATTTTGGGGGAAACCGACAAGCGACAGGCGCTAGAAGAACAGATCAAACCCGTTTCCGACCTGCTGGTGCCCATCTTCTTCGTCTGTGTTGGGGCCAAAACCAACCTCGCTGTCCTTAACCCCGCCATCCCTGCTAACCGGGAGGGGTTGATCATTGCCGTCTTCTTGGTTAGCGTTGCCATTTTTGGCAAGCTGGCCGCTGGCCTGGGGGCGTTTGGCAAGCCGGGCATTAGCCGTTATGCTGTCGGCGTGGGCATGATTCCCCGCGGCGAAGTGGGCCTGGTGTTTGCCGGCGTGGGAGCGGCCAGCGGCGTTCTCTCTGAGGCTCTCGACGTCAGCATCATCGTCATGGTGATTGCCACCACCTTCATCGCTCCCCTCTGGTTGCGGGGGGTGCTGGTGGGCGGGGACAACACATCTCCCTCCCTCTTGGAACTCCAGGCGGAGGCCACGGAGCCAAACCGCAAAGACGCTGCCAGTGCCCCAGAGCTCGCTCCCCCAGACTCAGGACGGGTGGGTATTCCTGAGGGTTAATCAACCCCTCAGTTGCCGCCAGATAGCCTGTACCAGCAGCCGCAGAGGGTTGCGCCGACGTGGTTTCCCATCTCGGATCCTGTCCTTCGTCTCCGCTTGTGGCGCCATCACTTGCACTGACGGCGGGTCGAACCGCTGTATTGTGGTTGAGCGTCGATCCACCACCTCTGCCTTAACGCTGCGGAAGCCCACAGCCTGGAGACACTGCTGAAAATCGGCATCGCAGGAGCGGCGAACATAGTATTGCAGCCGCACCTGATCCCCCAACAGGATCTCCGTCCTTGAGATCCCAGCTCAGACATCTCTGCCCGTTCACTGAGATGCCGTTGGTGCTGCGCTTGCCCTCAAGATTGCCGTCCAGCAGCCGGTAGGTATACTGCCCGTCCTTGTGCAGTAGCCGCAACAGCAGTGCATGTTGCCGGGAAACAGCTGCCGAATGGATGACAATAGCGTTGCTGGGATCCCTGCCGATGGAGTAAGTGGCCGCGCTGAGGGCCACGGCCCGCCGTCCCTGCTCGTCGTCGATCACTAGCACATGCCAAGTCTGGGGTGAAGAGAAGGCGGAGTCGGTAGGCATGGTCTGGGCATTGGCCGGGGGTTAGCTCCGCCGAGGGGAGACTCGGCAAAAGAGAGGCTTTCCCTCATAATGATAGGACAGGGCTCCCCTAGCAGTGAGCAATTGTAAACAGCAGCTATGACTTCAGCTTCATCCCTTCTCCAAGACCTGCCCCCCATCTACCCCGGGGTGGCTGTGCGGGTCATCAATCCCAACGACACCTACTACCTTTTTGAAGGACAAGTGCAGCGGGTTACCGACGACCACGCTGCTGTCCTCTTTGAGGGCGGCAACTGGGATAAATTGGTAACCTTCCGCCTCACGGAACTGGAAGTGGTGGACAAATCCCGTCGCTAGCTCGGTTTTCCATGCGTAGCCATTGGCAGGAACCATTCCTCTGGATCCATGCTGCGGGGATCCTCCTCTTTCCCGTGTGGATGGGGCTAACCGTCATTGGGTTGGCCACGGGAGATCCCCTCCTGCCGGTGGGAGTGGAGCAGGCGGCGGTGGCCGTGGCAGGTATTGGACCAGTATTTGCTATGCAGTGGCGCCGGCCCTTCTACATCTTTAGCCTAGGGGTGGTTGCCCTTCCTCCCAAGGAGCTCTCTCCTGAGCAGCGCCGCCTCTTGGCCGCTTTCCTCAGCCCCGAACACAAGGTCTTAGCGGTGTTGGCGGCGTTCCTACTGCTGGAAGTCTTGGAGCGTCTTTATGACTTGGCTCCCCTCTTTGCTCCCCTTACCCCCGGTGGCGGCAGCCGGCTGGCTGGTCTAGTCATTGCCGCCTTCGGCTTTTGGGGGGCCAATGTGTTTTTGCAGATCCCTCTTGCCGTGGTGCGGGTTCTTTTCTTGAGCGACCTGGAGCTGGCCCAGATCGATCCCCTCCCTGCTGAAGCGATTGAAAGCCGCTTTTCCCTCTTTGGTGATCGCCACAACCTGTTGCTGCAGCGGCTGCTGCGCCGCGTCACCACGCCGGGGTTCCAACCCAGCCATAAAGCAGAAACTGGCCCAGAGCCAGCTTCCCCAGCCGAGACGGCCACCCTCTAGAGCACGGCCTTCCCTCAGGCCAGCTTTGGGGACGGATTTCTGCCCCAAAGAGGCCGCAGCTCGATGTTAGATTGGAGGGGAGCCGGTTATCCCCTTTCTCCCGACCTGCGAGGCTAGCGCACCAGCAATGGCAAGCAACTTTTCCTTCCGCTTTAAACAATTTGCCCAACGCCTCAGAGAAACTACCCAACTGCCCCACTTTTTTAGCGACCAAGCCACCAGTGAAACCCAAAACCTGGCGCGGGAGTTGGCTATGGTTGGGGAATACGCCACCCAGCTCAGCCAGGTGGTGATGGAGGTGGACTTCCTCAACCAGCTCTATACCCGTCTCCTGAACGAGCGCGAAGTGCTGCAGCAGGAAAAAGAGAACTTGGAGGCGCGGGTCTTTGAGTTGCAGCAGGAGCGCAACGAGATTGAGCCCCAGGTGATGTACCTGCGGGAGCAACTAAGCCAAGTTGCCTTGCAACTGGAGCAAACCCAAAACCGCGAGCGCAGCCTCAGTGAGCGGGAACGACAACTGTCGGAAATTGTTGCGCAACTGGAGCGGCGGCGGGCCGTGCTCAACCAGGCTATTGAAAACCTTACTAACCAGGAGGCCGACTACACTGTCCGCAATAAAGAGCTGGAAGCTGTGATCAAAGACAACGAACGCAAAGCCCAGCAGTACCTAGAGGCCGCCAACCACTACCGTGCCTACTTGGAAGAGCTAAACGCCCAGATCCAGGAAGCCCAGGCCAAGCTGAGGAGCCTTGGGGTTGAGCCCAAACCGGCTGACCTGCCGCGGCTTGAGGATATGGAAAAGCCAACTCCCGTCCCGCCGCCGCCGCCCTCTACCCCTCTTGGCTATCCACCACCCCCCCCTCAACCCTCTCCTCCCCCCCCGCCAGGTGGCTATTGGCAGGAGAGCCCCTTCGATGACGATCCCTGGGGCTAGCTGGCAATTGTTACTTGGCAGCAGGTATTGACTTATCCGGGGGAGGAGAAAGCGGTGTTGGATCCAACATCACAAACAGAAACGACTCCAGCCCCGCCAGGTAGGTGAGCACCTGCTCCTGGGCCGCTTCTAGCTCTAGCTGGTTGGCGCGGGCCGCCTGCTCAATTAGGCTAGCCACCGCCACTGGCCCCTGCAACAGGGATCCCAGCCAGGCCATTTGGGGGGCTGGTATGATCAGGCGCCCGCGGCTGGCCCCCGGCCAATTCATGGTAAACTCCAGCTTCTTGTCGTGGGCCTGGGCAAAGTTGTGGCGAAACTCGGCGTTGTCTGTCAGGATGGGGTTGAGCTGCACCCTGCCCCCCAGCCAGTCGGCGTCGCTCCAGGGCAAGACCAGGGAAGAGCCGGGGTGCTCCGCCCAAAAGTCGATTAGGCGGTGGTTGGGGCAAATTAGCTCGTAGAAGTGGTTTTGCTCGGCAGAGGAAAGCTTGTCCAGCTCCGCCTGCAGCCAAGCCGGCATGGCCCTGTCTTTGAAGAGTAGTGTCGGATCCCAGTCGGCGTAGTCCACTAGGCAAACCAAGCCCAGCTCCGCCTCTTGAAGCAGGCGCAGGAGATCCGGGATCAAAAACCCTTTGTCGCCGGGCAAGAGGTAGTTGGCGCGGATGTTGGTGTCGTCGCTGTAGATCTTGGGATCCCAGTGCAGGGCGGCCCGCAGCTCGTCGGAAGCCAGGCTGGCCATGAACTCCCGCACCCGCCGGCAGGCTTCGGGGGTGGGCAGCTCAAACAGGCCCAGCAGCCGGAACGCCTCCTGCAGGCGGAAGATCACCTGCCGCTGGTAGGCGTGGTGTAGGTTGGCCCGTAGGATCCCGTCCGGCTTGAGCACCCGCTTAAGTGCTTTCAAGCCCGCCACGGGATCCTCAAGCAGATAGAGCACGTCGTTGAGGCTGATGAAGTCAAACTGCTGCCCCAGTTGTTCAATCTCCAACAGGTTGAGGACATGCAGCTCCACCTCCCCAAAGCCGTGGTAGCGCAGGCGCCGCTCCGTTGCCTGCACCGACGCCGGTGAGAGGTCACAGGCCACCAGCCGCGCCCCAGGGTTGGCCTCCGCCAAGAGCAGGGTCTCCCAGCCGGAGCCACAGCCAACATTGAGAATAGCAATCCCCTCGCTGGGCAGGATGGCGCGGGTACGGGCGTATTGGGCCGTCGTCCAGCTCAGGCGGTACAGGCTGCCGATGGCGCTGCGGCCCGAGGCCTCAATGGGCACGTTGGGATAGGGCAGTTCCTCGTAGAGTTGCCGCAAAGACTCGGTTGTGCTGCCGGCCATGGGATCCCTCCCTATGCTACTGCCTCAGAAACGCCGCGATGGCGTCCGCAATGGCCTCGTTGCCCCCCCGATCCAGCTCTTCTGCCCCCTGGGGGGGGTGAGGGGGATCCCGCAAGAAGTCCCAGGATCCCGCAAAGAACTCTTCCGGCGAGAGGATACGATGCCAACCGTAGCGCCGCAATCCCTCCACCAGGAGGGGCGACTCCGCAAAGCCGGAACGGTTGACACAGGCCATGGGGATCCCACAGCGCAGCGCCTCCGCTAGGGTGCCATAGCCCGGCTTGGACACCACCCAGCGGCAGAGGGGCATGACATCCACCGGGCGCCACCTCTGCCCGTCCAAAACCTGCAGGTTGGGCAAAGGGGGAGCCTTGGGGTCGAAGGTGAGAAACTGCCAGTCGGGAAAATCCAAAAGCCGCTCATAGGGCAAGCCCTGCAGCCCCAGCCCGCCAAAGGTTAACAAAACCGTGGGCCGCTCCCGCTCCAGTCCTAGGCGCTCAGCCACCTCCTCGGCCAAGTAGCGGGGATCCGACCCCGTCAACCCCACGGGTTCCTGGTGGGGAAAGGCGCCCATAGGCTCAGCAAAGGGCAGGCGAAACAGCCGCTGGCAGCGCCCGTACAGCTCGCGGATCCAGCTTACAAAGGGCTGAAACTGGGGGCCGTACTCTTGATAGATAAAGTCCCAGCCGAAGTTACTGGCCATCCAGCAGGGGATCCCGGCAGCCTCGGCAATAGCAGCAGCAAGCGGCGGCACATCCCCTAGCAGCAACGGCACCCCCTGGCGGCGGATGAACTCCGCCTCTTCTTGGATGAGGTCGGCAGACCCCGCTTGGAACGCCCGCAGGGCCACCAAGGTTGCCGGCAGATCTGCCTGCAGGCCATCCGGCTGCACGACCCCCACATCCAAGGCCCGCGGCCGATGCAGAAACTCCCCTTCCCCGTAGCGCTCCAGCAGCCAAGCGGGGGCCGGCGTCACCCAAATGGGCAGGATCTGCGGCTCCCGCCGCCGCAAAGCGTTGACCACCGCCGCCAGGCGAGTGACGTGCCCAAACCCATGGGCCGTAGCTGCCACATACAGAGGAACTGGATTCACCGCCATAGCCCTAGGAAAGCACAGGCTGAGACTTTTCCCGCCGGGATCCCCAGAGGTTGCTGGCCAAGATGAGGCCCAGGCCCAGCACCGATCCTGGCGCGATCGGCTCCTGCAACAGCACCGCAATCAGCCCCAGCGACAGGAATGGCGTGACATAGACCCAATTGGCCAGGGATCCGCGCTCGTCCGCCAGCTCCAGCGCCCGCAGCCAGAACACAAAAGTCAGGCCCATCTCCGCCAAGCCAATGTAGGCCGCCCAGCCCAGCCCTGCTAGGGTCCACCTCAGCTCCTGAAAGGGCAATAGCGCCAGGCAATAGCCGCTGCCGAAGACAAACCCCAGGAACAGCTTCAGCACGGCATCCCGCCCATCCCGCACATTGAGTAGCCAGTAGAGGGCCCAAATAGCGGCGCTGCCCACCGCCAGCCCCACTCCCCAGGGATCCTCCACCTGCAGCGTGCCCCAGGATCCGCCTGTAGCCACCAGCACCACCCCCACTAGGCTCGTCCCCAAGGCCAGCAGCAGCCGCCCGCGCAGGCGCTCCCCCAACAGCGGCACCGCCAAGAGAGCCAGCAGCAGCGGCCAGGTGTAATTTAAAGCCAGCGCCGCCTGGGCCGAGAGGCGATCATAGGCTTGGAAGAGCACCCCGTAGTAGCCAAACGGGTTGAGCAGCCCCTGCAGCGCCGACAGGCCAATCTGGGATCCCTTCTGTTGGGCAATAAGAGGCGCCCGCCCTGTTACCACCAGAACCATCCCCAAGATCAGGCAGGAGCTACACGCCGAAAAAATCAGCAAGACCGTCGGCGAGAGGTGCTGCAACCCCAACTTAAAGGCACTGGCCGCCGTGGCCCAGCCCAAGATAGCTGCCGCCAGGTAGGCGTAGGCCCGCCAGGGATCCCTGCCCATCAAAAGCTGTCCAGCTCCCTGTCTTCTGCCTTTGGCCTTGCTCCGCTGGGAAGGCCCAGCCGTGGCGCCACCACCCAGACATAGAGCAGGTAGCCCAGCCCCGCCACCACCGCCCACCGGAAGACCGTGGCGAAAACCCGGAAGACTAGCCCCACCAGCAGAATACAGCCCAAAATGGCCAAAACCGTCAGCAGTGGGCGCCACCACGTCCAAGCGACGTTTTTCCTCTGCGGCGAAGTCGATGCTCTCAGATCCCCAAAGGCCGCGGCCGCCTGCTCCAGCTCGCTCTCCAGCTGCTTTAGCCGTTCCTGTTCTGAGGAAGCAAGATCCGACATAGGGAGCAGTCTCCAGGATACAGGGCCATCTCCATCTTACGGGCTCTTCCCCAACACAAGACAGGCTAGGCCCGCGCCGACAGGATCTCTTGGGCCATGGCGCGGAACGGATCCAAAGCCGGGCCAGGGCGGCGGTTGGGACGTGGCGGCGGGATCTCGTTGGGCACAAATGGCTTCTCGACCACTACCTTGGGCTTGGCAGGCGTAGCCTTAGCAGGGGTTGCCGACTGGGTTGGAGCGGATTGGGCAGGTGCCGGGCGGAAAGGCCCGGTAATGAAGTCCACCAAGCCGCCGAAGAGAATGCCAAAGAAGGAAAATAGGCCGCCAAACAGCTTTTTGAGAATGCCCATAGCCAATTGCGAAAAGCAACTTAGCACCCATTATTGTGAGCAACAGGCCCCTTGGCTATGGGTAAATATGCTCAGGAGGGATCCCCCACCTCGCCCCCTGCAGCGTCAAAGCGCCGCAGCGGTAGGGCCAACTCCAGCTCCTGCAGCTCCAGGGGTTCCAAGAGAGGCCGGCTGCGCCCCAGCTCAAAGGCATCGGCTGCCGCCGGGTTCACCGCGTAGCCCATATCCGCCATTGCTCCCACCGTAAGGATGCTCAAAGGATTGGGCCCGCCCCGGTCGAGGCGGCTGGTCATCAGCTCGCGGCCCAAGACGCTCTCCCGCCAGTGGGAATCGCGGGATCCCTCCCCAAACTGGTTCTCCAAAGGAACAGAGGGGGCATTGCCTCCTAGCGTGGTGAAAGCCTCAACTGCCCGCGGGCCGAGAAAGCGGGGGTCATAGCCCGGTGGCGTCGGCTGCTCCGGCCCCACCAAGCCCAGCGTCAGCCCCTTGGGATTCCAGACGCTGGGCAAAAAGCCAAGGGCATGGCCCAGCTCGTGCAGGGCGGTGATGGGCAGATCCCCCCGCTCTTCCAAAGCCGAGAGGTTTTGGCTGTTGAACACAACCACAGAGTAGAAAGGCAGGCCATTGGAGGCCCGCACAAAACAGGGAGCTGCTCCCCCCAAAATCCGCTGGTTGCCCAGGTCTCTTGCCCGCACCTCCACTAGCAGATCGTCGATGGGAAAATTGAGCGCTGTGCTGGGAAACCCTGCGGCACACTCGCCGGCTGGGATATTGGTGGGCCCCAGATCCGGCTGATCCCCGACAATGATCTCCTGCCACCTCAAGGCTGCGCTGCGGACAATGGCTTGCTGGCTGGGAGTGAGGCTGTTGTCGGGAAAGCGAACGTCAAGGGTGAACTGGGAAACAGGGGTAGCCAGCGGCGAAGGCACAGCTGGAGGAGAAGGGGGAAAGACGCCTACGGAAGAGAACCCCCCCTTGCCCCCGCAGGCCTTGAGCAGCAGGAGCAGCAGCACAGCCATGAGGAATCCCAGCAGGCGCCGGCTCCCAAGTTTCACCCTCTCCTCCAACCCAAAGGCTCTATAACTAGACCATGACTGGCTGCTTTTCAA
>NZ_JANSIV010000034.1:0-45092 GCF_047502705.1 Synechococcus sp. H70.1 | reverse complement strand
GTGTAGGGGTGGGTGTTGGAGTTGGAGTTGGCGTAGGCGTTGGAGTCGGTGTAGGAGTAGGAGTCGGTGTAGGGGTGGGCTGAGGCTGCAGGATAGCTAGGGCTTCTTCTGCTTTCAACTCTCCCCGAACCAGCTGGGAGAGGGTATCTTGGCCGCCGGGGCTGTAGGTGATTTCGCGGGCGGCACTGTTAAACACATTGCGGATGGGATCCCCTTTGCTATCGACCAGCTCAACTACTATCACGTTGCGGCCAGGCTTCCAACCCTTCAGGTAAAAAGCCTCCCAGCGATCCAGCAGGCCGGACTGACCGTTGAGGGTGTAGCGGATGCGCCAGTCACGGGGGAGGTCGGCCAGCAAGCTCTCCCGCACCGGGGCATTGGCCAGCCAAAAATCGACCAGAATCGGCTCAGCTCCGTAGCTGCCGCTGGGAGAGCTGTAGGTGAGTAGTGGCAACTGCGGCTGCGGCACGTACTCCGGCGTAGGCGCTAGCACATGGAAGCTGACTTGGGCGTAGGCCTCGGAGTTTTTAAAGCTCTCGTGCCAGGGCTTGACGGCAAACACTCGCAGAGTATGGGATCCCGGCTCCAAGTCCTTGAAAACAAGGGGAGCCTCCGCATCGTAGTGGGAAATGTAGGGGCGATTGTCCAGAACCACATGCAAGTGGGGACCAAGACCCAGCTGCGGATCTTTGAAAATTGGGTACCCCCGTACCGCCAAGCGAACCGTAACCTGGCGCTCCGGCAAGATCTCGCCAGGTTGGGGGCTAAGGATCTGCACCTGCGGACGATAGTGCTGCAAGTAGGCATCCAGCTTGGCAATTTCTGGTGGCGCCGGCACTTGCTCAACCTGAGGTAGCTGGGGTTCCTGGGGTTGTTTAGGCGCAGATCTCCCACAGGCAACCAGCAGCAAAGCTGTCAACAGCGCCATCCACCATCCCACTCCCCGTGCTTTCAAGCTGGCATTTCCCGCGCGTCCTTGCATGAGCTTCACATCCCACACTTGCCAAGCCGCAGACAAGCCATCCTCACAACATTACCAGGATGTGTCCTTCGGGGAGGATCCCCTCCCCCGCCGCCCTAGAATGGGATCGGCAGGTTTGCTCCTGTCAGGAAAAGCTTTGAGGTCATCTATGACGCCAGTGGCAGCGACAATAGCCCTCGCGGGCCTGGATCTCACTCAGTGGCAAGCTCTCCTCAACAACCTCGCCTTTGCCATTTGTTTGGGAGCCATGCTCTTTTACTGGGGTGGAGCGGCATTTCCCCAAGTGCCACTTTTGGCCGAACTGGGCTTAGCAGGGATGGTGGGGACCAACTTGACAATAGCCGCTCTGCTAACGGCTCGCTGGATCGACGCCGGCTACTTCCCTTTGAGCAATTTGTACGAGTCTTTGTTTTTCTTGGCCTGGGGGATCACTGCCTTGCACTTGCTGGCTCTCCATTGGACCCGCCGCCGCTGGGTGGGGGTGATGACTGCCCCACTAGCAACGGGTATTGTCGCCTTTGCCGCCTTGGCCCTGCCGGAGGATATGCAGGCAGCTCAGCCGCTAGTGCCGGCTCTGCAGTCCAACTGGCTGATGATGCATGTTACCGTCATGCTCCTGGCCTACGCAGCCCTCTTGGTGGGATCCCTGTTGGCCATGGCTTTTCTCATCCTCACGCGTGGACAGGAGGTGCAGCTCAAGGGCAACTCCCTCGGCCTACAATTTCGACCGCCCCGACCTGCAAGTCAGCCAGAGCTCACGGAAGCCGCTGTTTCTTCCTCCAGCTGGGAACTTGCCGGGAGCCGCTCTTCTCTGTCCGCCGCTAAACTTCCTCCCTCGCCGACCCCCGAAGGGATCCCTCCCCAACAATTGAGTCTGGCTGAGATCTTGGACAACACTAGCTACCGCTTCATTGGATTGGGGTTTCCGCTACTTACCATTGGCATCATTGCCGGCGCTGTTTGGGCCAACGAGGCCTGGGGCACCTACTGGAGCTGGGATCCCAAAGAAACCTGGGCCTTGATTACCTGGTTGGTTTTTGCTGCCTACTTGCACGCCCGCATCAGCAAGGGCTGGCAGGGCAAGCGTCCCGCCCTCCTGGCCAGCTTGGGCTTTGGGGTGGTTTGGGTGTGTTACCTAGGAGTGAACTTTTTGGGCAAAGGCTTACACAGCTACGGTTGGTTCTTTTGAAGTAGGTCACCTCTGGCACCCCCCTTTACGGGTATTCTGATGCTGGCAAGCCGTTGTGGATACCTCCCGAGGAGAAAAGGATGCGTCTGTTTAACTACATCGTCTTCTTCTTGGCCCTCCTGGGTGTTGCCTTCTTTGCCATGCAAAACGCTAGCCCGGTAGTGATTACCTTTGCCCCCGGCGTTAGCATCGAGAGCCCGTTGGTGATTGAGCTTTTGGCTTCTGCCGGGATCGGGGCTGCTTTGGCCTGGGTCTATAGCCTTTGGATGCGGCTGCAATTTAGCCTCGAAGCCCGCGAGAAAAATCGGCAACTGCAAGAGAAGGAAGTCACCATTAGCGAGCTCAAGGAAATGGTGGTGGAGCTGGAAGCCAAAGTTAAGCAACTGCCCCCCAGTAAGCGGGCTGAGCCCCAGGAAGACCTGCAGGACGTTAAGGAAGTTACCACCGAGGGATCCCCTGCCTAGGCCGCCCATGCGGTACAATTAAGCTTCTGCTTGCCTTTCTCACTAGCACCTATGCAGGTTACCCAAGAAAAACGCCCTGGTAGCCGGGTTGGCTTCAAGATTGTGGTGGAAGCTGACCGGGTTAAGCGCTCCTACGAAAAAACTCTGCGCCAGCTGGAGCGGAACATTCAAATTCCAGGGTTTCGCAAGGGCAAGGCTCCGCGCAACCTGGTAGTGCGCCAGGTGGGCCGCGAGCGGATTATTGCCAGTGCTATCGATAACCTCATCCACGAAGCTATCCAGGAGGCCCTCCAGGAGGCTCAAGTCAACCCCATCGGCCAGTTTGAGCTGGATGAAGAGGTGAAGCAACTTCTGGATCGCTTCAACCCAGAAGCCGACTTCAGCTTCTCGGGGTATGTGGAAGTGTACCCTGAGGTTCGTCTTGGGCAGTACAAAGGGCTAACCGTCACGGCAACCCGGGTTGACATCAAGCCTGAGGAAGTTGACCGGCTTATCGACCAGTTGCGGGATCAACGGGCTACTCTCTTGCCTGTGGAGGATCGGCCTGCCCAGTTGGGAGATGTGGTGGTGATTGATTTCCAAGCCCGTGACGCTGAGGGCAATCCCCTCAAGGAAATTGCCGCTCAAGACTTGCAGCTGGAGCTGCAGGAGGAAAACTTCATTCCTGGTTTTGTGGCAGGCGTTGTTGGCATGCAGCTCGACGAGACTAAGGAGATCACTGCCACCCTGCCCGAGGATTACTTTAGAGCAGAGCTGGCTGGGAAAACGGTTACCTTTACTGTCTGCCTCAAGGAGATTAAAACCAAAGAGCTGCCAGAGTTAGACGATGCTTTTGTACAGGAGGTCAGCAATTTCCAGACAGTAGCCGAGCTGCGGGAACACCTGCAAAAGCGCCTTGAGCAAGATGCCCTAAGACAATCTGAAGAAAACCTCGAGGCGGCCATCCTCAAGGCCATTTTGGCAGCTACCGAGGTGGATCTGCCCGAGAGCCTTGTTGAGCAAGAAACCACGCAACTGCTAGCCCAAGACCTGCAGTCCCTACAGCAGCAGGCAGGGGCTAAACCGGGAGAAATGCGCAAGTTCCTGGCCCAACTGCCGCCTGAAACTCTCAACCAACTGAGGGAACGCCACCGGCCCGCGGCCATCGACCGACTGCGCCGTGCCCTTGCCCTCAGCGCTATTGCTCGGCAAGAGCAAATTGCCGTCGGCCCCACCGAATTGGAAGTAGAAGTAGAAGAGGTAATGAAGGCCTATGCCCAGCAGGGCCAAAAGTTGGATCGGGAGGGGGTACGCCAAGTCGTCTACGAAAATCTGCTCACCCGCAAGGTGATGGCCTGGTTGAAGTCGCACACCACCGTTAACTGGGTCGATAGCGAGGGCCATCCCACCGAGGCACCCGCTCTACCCCTCAGGGCTGGATCTGGGTCGGTGGCAGAGGCCGAGCTGGAGACAGCAAAGGGCTCTGGGCTCCTGGAGGCCTCTGGAGAAACGGCAGCGCCCTCTTCTAGGGCAGCTGAAGCCAAAACCGCGCCAGAGGCGGCCTCTACTGCCGAGGAGAGGTTGGATCTGGAAGCTGAATCTGCCAGCTTGCAGCTGAAACAGCCAGACCAGGCCAAGCCCAAGTCGGACAAAAAGAGCAAAAAGGGCAAGTAGACTCCTTCCTCCCTCGGGGAAGCTCTCCCAATTCCTACAGGAGACCGCGCCGCATCTGATCCCAAAGGCGGAGGTAGGACTCGGCTTCAGCTAAGCTTAGGGGCCGCCAGATCTCGGCCTGTTCCCAGGTGGAGGGGTGAAAGTCAGGCCGGCGGCGCAGCCGCCAGGAAAGTTGATCCCAATCCAGAGGCAAAACCGAAGGGATCCCGCTCAAATTGACAAGGCGAGGGGCGAACTCGGGATTGAGGACAAAGTCAATCCACTTGGCCCGCAGGGATTCCAGCTCCCTCTGCTTCTCTAGGGGCAGGAGGAGGGGCTCGGCAGCGCGGGGCTGCACCCAGACATCCCACCAGACGGCGGATCCCGAAGCCGGGATCACCACCTCCAACTCGGGGTAGCTGGCCTGGGTAGCGTAGAGATCTTGCGACCAGCCCACCGCTACCCAGCTATCGGCCAGGCGCAACATGGGCAAGTAGTCAGCGGAGGTATAGGCCAAAACTTGGCGGTGCAAGGAGCCCAGCTCCCGTCGCAGCTCCGCCTCTTCCGGGTCAAGGGGATCGTTGTAGGAGCGGCCCATCTTTTTCAGGGTCAGCCCAATCACCTCCCGCGGGTGATCCGGCAGCGTAATCTTGCCAGCTAAGTCAGGCCGCCATAGGTCAGCCCAATCCTCAATGGGCTTGCTGACGCGGTCGCGGCGGTAGGCGATGGCCGTCACCCCCCAGCGCCAGGGCACACCCCAGACCTGCCCCTCCCGCAGGGCTGCCGCCTGCCAACGGGGATCCAACTGCTGCCAGCGCCCCCCCAAGAGGCTGGGCGGCAAGGGATCCAGCCAGCCGGCAGCCAGAGCCCAATCCAAAGCGTCGGCCCCCAGCAGGCTAAGAGCTGGTACTGGCAGTCGTTGGCCGAGCCGCCACCAGGACGGCTGGGACGCCTGGAGGCTTTGGCGCAGGTAAGCCAACAACTGGCTTCGCTCATCCACCAGCTGCAAGCGAAAGCGGACCTGGGTGCGGCGGCGGAATTCGTTGACTAAGCTGAGAGGGATCCCCTGCTTGAGGGCGAGGATGAGGGGCAAAGGGACGCCAGGCCCGCCACAGCCGGCCACTGCCAGAGCAGCCAGGTAGAGGAATTCACGCCGGCTTAGCTGCTGCTTGCCCACGCCAGTACCGCTCCACCAGAATCAAGGCCACTAGATCATCGTAGGCCTTGTCCGGCACCCGCAGCCCCTTGGGCAGCAGGCGCTGCCACCCCCGCGGCTGGTAAACCTCCCAGTAGCGCCGCCGGGCTTCTTCTGAGCTGTGGCGTTCGTCCACAACAACGATCTGCTGCGGTAGGAGGAGCGACTCCAGTTGAGCCTTCCACTGCCGCGCCGTTGTCTGATTGCCGAGGATCAGCCGCTCGGCTCCAAACTGCTGCCAAAGAGCCCCCAACCTGGGCAGGGCCTCCCCGGCAGGAACCACCTCCCGATGCAAAACTTGCCAGGCTGGCTGGGTTTGCACAACCGCAAGGCCGCATTTGTCCCGCCCTGGGTCAAAACCCACTAGCACCCGCTCCATAGCCTTGATCCCCTATCCCTCCCTGCGCCCTCTTAGCTGAGCTGGAGCGGGGCCGTGTTGGCTGGAGGCCTGCGCCATGAGAAAACTCACCCGCAGCGGTCCTGCCGTGTAGATGTCGGCGTCGGCCACTAGCTTTACATCCAAAGGGGTGGTGCTTTGGCGCAGCTGCTGCACCACCTCCAAGAACCTGACCTGGGAGAACTCCCCAACGGTGCCGGTGATGGGATCAGCAAGGAGACCTTTTTCTTGGGAGCGCTGATTGGCCTCGTTTAGCAGCTCCAGCAGCCGCTGCTGGATTTCATTTTCGCTCAAGCCCGGCTGGATCACTCCTTGGGCCAGCACGGATCCCTTGGCAAAAAGGCGCTGGTTGGGGTAAATCTGCACCAGCACGGGCACAGGCTCACCCTTGAGCCGGTTGGTAAGAGAGAGGATGCGCACTGCCCAGCTGCCGGGTTCTTGCAGCTTTTCCAAAGCTCGCTCTGCATCCTCGCGGCGGAGGAGGATGGTGTTTTCCAGAGGGGGCACCGGCTGGGATCCCAGGGCCAGGGCCCGCTGTTCCGCCTGGGCCAACAGTTGCTCAAACTGCTGCCGGATGGCCTCTGGCTTTGCCCCTACAGGAGTCTGGACTACCCCTGTAGCTAAGACTTCGCCAGCCAAGATGGCTAGCTCCCCCCGCCGCAGTCGCACTGCCAACTGGTTGAGCTGGGCAATTTCGCGCTCAAGCTGGTTTTTCTGGGTCTCCAGTTGGTTTAGGGCTGCCTGGGCCGCCTCCAGGGAGCGCTCCAGTTGATCCCGATCCAGTTGCAAAGTCCGCTTTTGCGACTCCAGGGTGGCGATGGTTTGCCGCGCCAGTTCCACCTCTTTCTTGACTGCCGCCAGCTCTGCCTGGGCCCGCTCCAGCCTGGGCTGCACCTGGGCCAGTTGCTCTTGGGCTGCCGCCAACTTGGCCTCGGCCTCTTGGCGCGCTTGCAGCGCTGCAGCCAGTTGCTCCCGAACTGCACTCAGGCGGGTTTGGGCTGCCGACTGCTGGCTGCGAAATTGCTCAAGATCTAGCCTGAGGCGATCCCGCTCGGCTCTAAGGGCAGCATTCTCGGTCTCCAGCCAAGCTTTTTGGCGATTGAGGGCCTGCAGCTCCTGCCTAGCCCGAGCAATTTGGTTGGTATAGCTAAAAAGGGCTTCGGAAAGGGAGCGGTTGAGAAGCAGCAGCGTGCCCAAGGTTAGGGCTGAGATGCTTACCCCCGTCATCACAGCTACCAAGACGGCCGTGTGGCGAGGGCGCAGGTTAAACCAGGTGAGGCGCTTTTTGCCAATGCGATGCCCTACCCGATCCCCAACTACGGCAATCAGGCCGCTGATAAACAGCATGTAGAGGATCAGTAGTACGCCTTGCATAGACCGGGATCCCTGCCATGGAAATCTTAGCAAGGCGCTATTTGGCCAGGGTTTTAAGCGTAGAGCAGCCGCTCCACGGCTGCCACAATGTCTTCTGGCTGCACAATGGTGGCTGCTTCCAAAGTGCCGTTGTAGGGAGTGGGAATGTCTTGGGAAGCCAGGCGCACCACCGGCGCATCCAACTCGTCAAAGAGTTCTTCCATAATGCGAGCAGTTACCTCTGCTCCGATGCCACCAGTTTTCACATCTTCCTCCACAATGACCACTCGGTGCGTTTTGCGCACCGAAGCTGCAATGGTCTCCATATCCAACGGCTTGAGGGAGATCAAATCAATCACCTCAGGATCGATCTCCTGCTCCACCAAGGTCTCCACGGCTTTGAGCACGTGGTAGCGCATGCGCGAGTAGGTAAGGAGGGTAACGTCGGATCCAGGACGGACAACTTCTGCTTTATCCAGGGGCAAAAGGTACTCCTCCTCTGGCACCTCCCCCTTCACGTTGTAGAGAAGAACATGCTCAAAAAAGAGAACGGGATTGTCGTCGCGGATGGCCGACTTGAGCAGACCCTTGGCGTTGTAGGGAGTGGAACAGGCAACGATCTTTAGCCCCGGCACCGCCTGAAAGTAGGCCTCCAGCCGCTGCGAGTGCTCAGCCCCCAACTGCCGGCCCACGCCGCCCGGCCCGCGGATGACAATTGGAATCTTGAAGTTACCGCCGGAAGTGTAGCGCAGCATGCCGGCATTGTTGGCAATTTGGTTAAAAGCCAGCAGCAGAAAGCCCATGTTCATCCCTTCCACCACGGGGCGCAAGCCGGTCATTGCCGCCCCAATGGCTAGGCCGGTGAAGCTGTTTTCACAAATGGGGGTGTCCAGCAGGCGCATCTCCCCGTACTTGCGGTATAGGTCTTTGGTGACTTTGTAGGAGCCGCCATAGTGGCCCACATCCTCTCCCAAAACAAAGACGTTGGGATCCCGGGCCATTTCTTCGTCAAGGGCGGCACGCAAAGCGTTGTAGAGGAAGGTCTCAGGCATAGGGGGCAACTGTTGCTGGAAAATGGGGCTAGTCTTTAACATTAAACCACCAACCTCCCCATCCTGACCGTGTTTGCCCGCCAAAGCGGTAGCCACACCCTTGGTCAGCGCCTCTCTCGCCTGACCTGCTGCAGATGGGTCTGGCCTGCCTTGCCCTGCTTGGGTTTCGCTCTAGAAAACTACTTCATAAGCCAGTCCTCCAAAATCTGCTGGTACAGTTCGGGATCCAGGCGCGGTGTATCGTAAAGCCCTGCTTGGAGCCTTTGTCTTTGAGCCTCAAAGAGAATCACTGCTGCTGCCACCGAGACGTTTAGGCTCTGCACCATGCCCAGCATGGGGATATGGATAAGCGCATCAGCTAGGGCCAAGGCCCGCTCGGAAACCCCCCACTTCTCGGCTCCAAAGACGATGGCGGTGGGGTTGGTGTAGTCCACCTCGCGGTAGTTGCGGGCCCCCTCCTTTAAGGCAGTGGCGTAGATTTGGAAGCCTTTTTCTCGAAGGTGCTGGAAGGCCTCCTCCGTGGAGGGGTGAATCTTTAAATAGACCCACTTGTGGCTGCCGCTGCTGGTCTCGTTGAAAGTGGGCACCCCCTCCGTGGGGTTCACGGCGTGGACCCCTAGCACCCCTACAGCATCGCAGGTGCGCAGGATGGCAGAAAGATTATGGGGTTTGTGGACGTTTTCTAAAAGCACCGTGAGGTCCGGCTGCCTGCGCCTTAGAACCTCCTCCAAGCGTCTTCGCCTCTCTGGAGTGCGCTCCTTCATGGGTGGTACCTGGAGAAACCTTCGCTTTAGCTTAAAGGCCTGGCGGTGAACTACCCCAGCTCTGCTACCCGTAAGCTGGCTCTCGGTTACCTTTGGGGGAGGATCGCTTGCTGGCCCGCCTTGAAGTTTGCTGCTATTGGCGACCTTTCCAGCAGCCCTTGCGCACCCGTTATGGCTGGTGGTCAGTGCGCAAAGGAATCCTCGTCCGCCTGACGGATCTGGAGACAGGTCAGCAGGGCTACGGGGAGATAGCCCCTATTCCTTGGTTTGGCAGTGAGACCTTTGAGCAGGCTCTGGCCTTCTGTCGCCAGTTGCCGGCCAAGCTCTCAGAGGCGCAGATTAAGGAGATCCCGGCAACGCTGGCCGCCACTCGCTTTGGGCTGGAATGCGCCTGGTTGGCCTGTCGGGATCCTGGCTGGCTGACTAGGGATCTCTCCGGCCTTTCCTTTTGTGGTTTTTTGGGGAAGGCTCCCCCCCCAGGTTCCTACCCAGTCTACAAGGGCAAGGTAGGAGTGGATCCCTTCGCAACGGAGTGGAAAAAGCTGGAAAGCTGGCTGGAGCAGTTGCCGGCGGGAGCCCGGCTGCGTCTGGATGCCAATGGCGGCTTGACCCTAGCAGAGGCGCGGCAGTGGCTGGCTGCCTGCGACCGGCTCAATCGGGAGTACCCGGGCAAGATTGAGTTTTTCGAGCAGCCTTTGCCGCCAGAGCAGTACGCTGACTTAATCCAACTGAGCCGCGAGTTTCAAACCCCCATTGCCCTAGATGAGTCGGTGGCCAGCCTAGAGCAGTTGCAAGCTGTCCACCGCTCCGGCTGGCAAGGGATCCTGGTGGTCAAACCCTCTTTAATTGGGTCGGGTCTTGCCCTCAGGGACTACCTCAGCCAACACCCGGGGCTGGATCTAGTGTTCTCCTCGGCCCTGGAAACCCCCATCGGCGCTTGGCATGGGCTAGCCTGGGCGGGATCCCTGCAAGCCAAAAGCGCCTACCCTAGGGCCGTAGGATGGGGAGTGGGGGAGCTTTTCCAGGAAGGGGATCCCCTTGCCCTGGTCAAGCTCTCCGCCCAGGAGCGGGCCGCTCTAATGCAGGCAGTGTGGGAGCGCTACAGCCAGTCCTAGACGGCAGCAAGCTGCTGTTTAGCATGCTCTTGCCGCAAGTAGGCCTGGATAAAGCGCATCAGCTCCTCCGGCTCGCCATTCATAAACGCCTCGACATTGTAGGTTTCGGCGTTAGTCCGGTGGTCTTTGATTAATTTGTAGGGATCAAAAGTGTAGGTGCGAATCCGGCCCCCAAAACCCTGGGTCACTATCTCGCCGCGGATCTCGGCTAGCTTTTGCCGGCGCTTCTCCTCTTCCAATTCAATTAGCTTCGCCTTCAGGATCTGGATGGCCCGCTCCTTGTTTTGCAGTTGGGAGCGCTCTTCGCTGCAGCGCACGGCAATACCAGTGGGCTTGTGGATAACCCGCACTGCCGTTTCCACCTTGTTCACGTTCTGGCCCCCTGCCCCGCCCGAACGGCAGGTCTCGAACTCCAGATCCTCCATCCGCAGCTCAAACTCGTTCTCTTCCTCCAGGATGGGCATGACCTCCACGCCAGCAAAGCTGGTCTGGCGCTTGCCATTGGCGTTGAAAGGGCTAATGCGTTCCATGCGATGGTTGCCCTTCTCAGCGGAAAGATACCCGTAGGCATAGGGCCCCTCAATCAGCAAAGTGGCTGACTTGATGCCAGCCTCTGCCCCTTCTGAGTACTCCGAAAGGGTAACCTTGTAGCCCTGGTTCTCCGCCCAGCGGGTATACATTCTTAGAAGCATTGCCGCCCAATCCTGGGCATCGGTTCCTCCGGCGCCGGCGGTGATGGTGAGGATGGCCCCGTTTTTGTCGTAGGGGCCGGAAAGCAGTTGCTGCAGCTCCCATTGGCTGAGCTCCCGCTCCACCGCCGCCAGGGATCCGGACACTTCCGCCAACAGCTCCGGGTCGGGATCCTCTTGCAGCAGCTCCAGGGCGCTGGCGGCATCTTCCAGGCAATCCTTCCAGCGGTGAACTTGATCCCAGGAGGCCTTGAGCCTGTTGAGCTGCCGCAGATGGCGGCGGGCTGCCTCGGTATCGTTCCAAAACTGCGGCTGCGCCGCCTCTTGCTCCAAAATGGCGATCTGTTGCTCTAGGCGGGGCAGGTCAAAGATAGTCCTGAGCACTGCTCAGGCGCGCGGTGAGCGATTCTAGGCTGCGTCTTAGATCGGCCAGTTCCATGGGTTTGTAGAGGCTATCTGAAGTCATCGGGTCTGGGATCCCATCTTAACTTCCTAGCCCGCTGACGGGCGCATCTAGATTGGGGAAATGGCTGGAGGGATCTGAGCCCAGAGGAAGATCGGGATCTTGTTTTGGAGGCTGCCATGGCGAAGGTTCTGGGCTTGCTGTCCGGACTGGCTCTGGCCATCTCCAATCCCACCCCGGAAGCGTACGGGGCCTACGCAGGGGAACAATTGGCTGCCTATGCTACACGGGAGTACTGCGCCCAGCTCGCGGCTTTTTTGCCCACCCTCATTGAGGAATGTCACGCCCTTGTCCAAGAGCTGCAACCGGAGTTGGCAGAGCTGTTCCTGCGCCAGACCCGCCGGCAAAACTTCATCCTCTTCAGCCTCTACAGCACCGATTTGTCGTTGCTTAACTTTGGCCCGCTGGGGATCTCCTTGCCCACCTACCACTTCCAAACTCTGACGGTAGCAGGGCAGTTTTACACCTACGAGATCCGCGAGGGCCAGACCACTCCCAAAAAGGACTAAACCTGGGCCCGCTCCAAGAGGGCTTGCAACTCCTCCAGAGCCGCCTGGGCCGACTGGGCCTGCTGGTAAAGGGATTGCACCATCTCGGCGCTGGCCTGGGCTGATTGCAGGGTGGATTGACTCTGGCGTTGGATGCGCTCTGCCAAGCTGCGAATGCGGTTGCTGGCTTCGGTGGTGCGCCCCGCTAATTTGCGAATCTCCTGGGCAATGGCACCAAAACCGCCGCCCCCACCCCTGCGGTTGGCCTCCACAGCCGCGTTAAAGGAGAGCAGGCGAATATAGCCCGCCACCTCTACGATCAAGTCAACGATGGTGTTGATTTCTTTGAGCTCGCGGGAGAGCTCCTGGTTGCTGTCGGCAATTTCCTGAAATAGGCGGCGCACGGCCTCTACTCCGGCAAAGGTGGCGGCAAAGGCGGATTTGCCCTTCTCCGAGAGCACCGAGCTGATCTCGATGATGCGGGCGTTGAGGCGGGCCAGCTCCTCGGAGCGCTGTTGCGCTTGCCGACGTTCCTGATCCAAAGCCAGGTTTTGGCGGAGAATCTCGGCTTTTTGCCGCTCCAGATCGCGGGCGTACTGAAGGCTGCGGTTTTTTTCCTGCTCCAGCTCGGCCAGGATCCGTTGCATCTCCTCCTGCTGTTCCCGCAGCTTCTGCTGCGTAGCCAGATGTACCTGAGACTGGGCCACCAACAGCACCGGCACGTCCAAAAGGCGGTAGTCCTGGGGACCAACTTGTACCACCACCGGGTCGTAGATGGTCTCCTGGGGCCGCTGGAAAGCCTGGCTGGCCGCCGCGAGGACATCGCAGTCGCCGGGGAGCAGCAAAAAGCCCTGCCCGTGGAACTCCACCAAGGAGCTGATGGGCCGCTTCAAAAACACGTCTAGGCCATAGGGCTTGCTCAGCATCCACTCCAAAATGGCGCGGCGGGTCAACATCCCCCTTACCTGCGATTGCTCATCCAACACGACTACCCCCGAAAGGCTGGGGTCATCTTCCAGGCGGCGCACCACATTCTCGCAGGGGGTGGACTCGTTCACCTGAAAGTCCACCAGGGCCAGATCGCGCAGCTTGGTGTTGATCGAGAGGGTGGGAGTGGGCGGATTGGTCAGAATGGCCATCCCAGGGATCCTCAGAGCGGCTTGGGCAGAGACAGGTGGCTATGTATGTATAAGCAGGAACATGACTCCACTCGGCTTTCCAAGGGACTAGGGGCAGAGCGAGCCAGTCATCTTCAGTTTGCCTCGTGATCCTACTAGCTACAACTCTCCAGGGGACTTTGCGAAAAGAGGCCCTTGATTGGTGGGCAGGCAAGGGACCCGACCGGGATCCGGGTGGATAGGTAGGCATTTGTGGCCAATCTTTGCCGTGGGAGTGGAGAAGCTGCCTCCGTTGAGAGAAGGCCCACCGCTTCAAGCTTACTGTGTGGCTGGAGATGCTTCCTCCTCCCCCAGAGGTTTCTTCGCCCAACAGCTTTGGCAATGCAAAGGCTCACCCCCGCTTGGACAGCCGTTGCTGCCGTTTTCCGCCTTGCCGCTTGACTAGGGTTGCGGACTTGGGGGTAGGGCCTGGTTACCAAGCAGCCTGCAAAGCGCTTCCGGCCGACAGCGGGAGTCTGCAAGAAGAGGCGGGCAGAGGGGAGTCCTTGCAGCAGAGGTAGCAATGGCTTGACTGTGGGGTTATTCCGCTTGGCCGCCTTGGCGGCAGCTGCTACCCGTCAGTGCGCCAGGTTACGAGCCGAGGGCAGAGGGATGGCCACTTCTGAGCTCAACCCCTGCCCAGCCAATTTTGGAGCTGGCGCTTACAGGGCAGGGCTTCTGTGGATTTTAGCTGGAAAACCCTTGGCTGGCGGTCTTGGTGGGCTTTGTCGGCGCCAGGGCGGGCCAAGCATGTTCCTCTCCCCAGCTTCTCAGAGCGGTTAGTCTAGACGATGATAGGGAACAGTCGAGGGGAGCAGAGCTGGTCAATGGACACTACTGAGGCCCTCCAAGTGCTCAATCTGCCGCCAGATGCCAGCGAACAGGAAATCCGGAGGAAATGGTTCCGGGAATACCAAGCTCTCACTGGCGCTCTTCTTGAGCTGGACGACGAACGCCAAAGGCCCCTGCTGGAGGCGCAACTGGCACGGCTAAATGAGGCCCGGGATGTACTGTTGGGCGGCGGATCCCAGACCGAGACGGTCTCGCCTTGGACGAGTGCAGAAGACCTGCCCCCACAGGTGATTGTGCTGCTGTACCGAGCCAATGGCCAGGAAGGGATCTGCACCCGCCAAATTGGGGGCAAGGACATTGTCATTGCCTTTGAGAGCATCTTTGGGGCGAAAAAGTACGCCCAGAGGTTGGCCCAGCAGGGGTTGCCCAAACCTGTGACCGAGCGCTTTGACACGCGGGAGATCGTTGATTTTTGCCGTGAGGGGGGCTATGGGTTGATGGTGGTTCCGGCCAACGAGGTGCTGGAGCCCCTGCCAGAGAGTACGGAAGCGGCGCGCAATTGGCAAGACTAATCCTGAGGAGCTGAACTGGAGTCCACTCACCTCGGTCAGGAGGGTCTTCAATGATCACTGCTGAGCCGATCTCTGCAGAGGAGTTTCACCAGATCCTGGCGGCGGATCTGGAGGCTTGCTGTGAGGCCTTTGGCTTGAGGGCGGAGTACTTGCGTCTGCAACAGCAACAACTGCGTTTCTGGGTCATGCTGGCCCTCTGCCTGTTGGTGATTGCTCTGGTGATCCTCTTGGGAACCCGCGATCCCGGCTATTGGCTGCTCTATGCAGTGGCAGTCTTGTTGCTGGGAGTAGTTTTCCTGGGGTTGCTCTGGGCTCTCCTGGAGTTGCGGCAAAACCTGCAGCGCATTCGTCAGCGCTGGAAAGAGGCCCATCTCCTAAATAGCCCTGCCAAGATCATGGAGTTTGCCAGTGACCTAGCCTGCAAGGTTAAGGAATACAACCACTGGGTTCAGGAGCTGCAACAGTCTTTGGAGGAGGGCCGTTATTGGCAAGACTTTCGCCAACTCAGCGAGGCAGAAAAGCAGTACATCCAGTCGCTGCTTTTGCAGGTACGAGCTCAGTTGATCACGGCCTTGCAGATGTGCAGAGCCTTGATGGAAAACCCAGGGGCCTCCGTGGAGCAGTATTTTCGTCAAGTGGTTTCCCGGGATCAGCAGTTACTCGAGCAATTTATTGCCAAAAACTTGACCGCTAACCGCTACGCCGCAATAGCCCGCCAACTCTCGGCGCTGGAAGCAGATCTGCAAACTCGGATCAGTGCCCTGGCCTTCCGCTAGTTTGGCTATGCTCAAGCCCTTGGTGAAGAGAACCCTCATCGTCCTGCTAGCTAGCGGACTGGGCCTGCTGGGATGCGGGGATCCCAATGTGCCGCTAACCCAACCTCCCCCCGAGGCTTTCCGGGTCAGCACCCCCCGTCCGCCACGCCTGGATCTCTACCCTACCCCACCACCACCGCCCCCTTCTACGCCAGCGCCGCCCCCAGCCTGCTAGAGCTCACGGCTCGCTGGCTCGGGATCCCGTGGCCGCCGCCCCAGCGCGAGACCAGCCCCCTGAGGCTGAGCGCCCGTTTTCTCGAGATCCCCCTGCCACCCAAGCCCTCCCCTCGCCCGGCCAGGAAAGAGGAGAGGCGGCAAAGCCACAAGACCTAAGTTCTGCTCTGTGGCCTGGAGGCTTAACCAACCACCGTCACCGGCTCCGTTTCTCTCACACGCAGCTTTTCGCAGGGGATGATGTCTGTCAGGATGGAGCTGGCCATCATGCCTGTGTGGATCTCCAGCTTGGCTCCTGGCAGCGCCTCAAACAGCAGCCGCTGCCCAGGAAAAACTACCCGCTCAAAGTACCAGTTTTCAATGTTGGTAATGCGAGCCACCTGAATTGAGCTGGTTGCATTGATATAGCTACAGGTTATTCGCTCTGCTTGTTTTTTCGCGGGGATGGCATCGAGAGTTTGCATAATAGCTCACCAGCCTGCCTTGCTCAGCTTGTCATCTAAGCTAGCACCGTCTGGGGATCATTGCAGTAGCCTGCGATACGGCGATCCCAATTAACAAAAACTAAGTCCCAAAAGACTTCTGTTCTTACGGTTCCGATTTCTAAAATGCCTTTTGGGAACAGGCTGGATTGAGCCAGGGATCCCTTCCCAGAGGGGCGCAGTTGCTATAGAAAATCTCCAGATAGCAGTAGCCAGAATTACATTTTTTCCTTGCTCAAGACTCTGGGAGCAAAGCTCCTCGAGGCTCCAGAGGGTCGCCGCTGGGATCCCAGTTCAGGCCTTCCACCCGTAGCTCTAGCGCTCCTGACTGCCGCAGCGGATTGTATTGCAAGCTAAGGCCATAGGTGCGGCGGTCATAGCTGAGGCGGTAGGTAATATCCACTTGCTGGCCTGACTGCAGATCCAGCGCCGTCTCTGCCCCCACTCGCAGCGGGCCATACAGCTGCTGCAGAAAGCCCAAGACCAGCTGCTCCCGGGTGGTGATGCGGTCAAACAAAAACGGCGAGGCCCCGGCCAGAAAGCCATTGGAGTAGGTTACCCTCAAGTTGGTGTAGTCAAAGGCATCTGCTACAAAAGCCCCAATCACCGCCTCCAGGCCAATGCTGCCGGCGGTGTAGCTTTGGGTGCGGCCATTGGAGTAGAAGGACTGGCTGCTGCTGAGGCCAGTGTTGAGCCAGATCCCCTGTTCCACGGGCAAAGCGGAAAAGCGGGGCGGCGGCTCGGCTGCACTCTTGGGGGGCCGCCAGAGGGGAAAAGAACGAGTTAGGGTTGCCCCCAGCTGCAGACGGGCAAGCTGGATGCGCTCCTTGGTATTGGCCAAAGCCCGCTGGGGATCAGGGTCGATGGTGCCGAGCTGTCCGAGGGCGTCGAGGTAATCGGCAGCTAGGCGGTAGCGGAAATCCAAGCCGGTGTTGCCAAGGCGAAGGGTGGGCGAACTGTAGCTAGCGCCAAAGCGATTCTCCACGATCTGGAACCCCAGGCGCCCGCTAAAGAAGCGCTCCCGGTAGGCGTAGGTGTAGGTCACCTGGCCGCCGTTGCCGGTGGTAACGCGATGTTCGAGCTGGGCTCGCAGGCGCTGGGCAAACTCCTCAAAGACAACCCCCCGCAGCTCGGCAAACAGGGAGGTTTGGGCAGGGGGCTGCTGCCAGCGCAACTCCGCTCGCAGCCCAACTCCGTCGCGGATCCCTTGGAGGCTCCCCCAGAGGCGCTGGGGATACAGTTGCGGGGAGAACACCAAACTGAGATGGGGATCCTGCAGCAGCTCAATGTTGGCTTGCAGGATTAGACCGCGCCGCAGCTCTTTTCGGTCGAAGTCATCGTAGAAAAGGCTAAGGGGCGGTTGGCGCTTCAAGGAGTCAAAACGCAGCCGCAGGGGCAGGGGCAAAAAAAAGACCTGGTCGAAAACCACCTGCCCCACCTCAGCAAGCAACAGGCTGGAGCCATCGGCCTGCAAGGTGGAAGTCACCCGTGGGCTGCGGATCTCCAGCTCCGGCGGCTCCAGGGGATCGTTGGTCAACTGCACCCGCTCCCCTTCCCAGCTGTTGGCATCAAAGCGGATGCGAGCAGCCCGGAAGCGCACCAGACGCTGGGGGGAGAGTCCGGCAGCCGGCAGCTGGCCAAGATCCACCTGGCCAAAGGCTTCTTCTAGAACTCCTCGCTCTTGCTCAAAGTCGTATTCCAGGCGGGATCCCTGGAGGCGCTGCTGCTCCAGCTCCACTGAGACATTGCCCTCGGCCACCGCCCGCCGCTGCTGCAGCTCAAGGCGCAGGCGGTCTGCCCGCAGTACAGAGCGGCCCAGCCGCATCTCAACGTTTCCTTCGGCCAAGAAAACCTGGGCCCGCTGATCAAAGGTTTGCCGGTTGGCGCGTAGCCGCAATGTGCGATCCGCAAGGGCTGCGAGGGTACTTGTCTCCACAGGCTGGGCGGCTGCCACCTGGCCTTTCTGGGCTGAGGCAGGAGCAGCCGTGGCCAGACCAAACACCCCCAAGCAAAGCCAGAGCCACCAAAACCCCTTCATGCTTCAGCTCAAACTCCCAGGCTGGGGAGGGTTGAGGGCGCGGTTGAGCTTGCCACTGCGGTAGCCCTCCAAATCGAGACTGACGTAGAGGTAGCCAAACGATTGCAGAGCCCTGACCAGCGCTTCTAGATCGGTTTTTTGCACAAACTCTCGGATCTGGTGGGGGGGGAGTTCAATGCGGGCAGTATCTTTTTCCGAGCGCACTCGCACCTGAGGCCAGCCCAAGCTGCGCAGATAGCGCTCAGCCAATCCCACCCGCCGCAGTTTCTCGGCAGTGATGACCTCGCCATAGGGAAAGCGGGAACTGAGGCAGGGTTGGGCCGGCTTATCCCACCAGGGCAGACCCAAGTGGCGAGACAACTGCCGCACCTCCAGTTTGCTCATCCCCACCTCTGCCAAAGGGGAGCGCACGCCACGCTCCCGGGCGGCTTGCACCCCTGGCCGGTAGTCCGCCAAATCGTCGGCATTGAGGCCATCGGCCACGTAGTCGTACCCCTGGGTTTTAGCCAGCTGGAGCAGCGTGGTGTACAGGTAACTTTTGCAGAAGTAGCAGCGGTTCGGGGGGTTGGCAGCATAGCGGGGATCCTGCAACTCCTGCGTCTCAACGATCTGATGGCGAATGCCAATGTATTGGGCTTGCCGGCTGGCCTCCTCCAGGTCTTCGGGCAAAAGCGCCGGGGAAGCGGCGGTGACAGCCAGAGCCTGCTCCCCCAACTGATCCCAGGCCAGTTTGGCCACCAGGCTGCTATCGATCCCTCCCGAGTAGGCCACTACAACCCGCTTCATGTCGGCGAAGATTTGGACAAGCTGCCGAAACTTGTGCCGCAAAGCGGGATCTAGGGTGGCAGGGCCAACAGGTGCGTGCATGAGGCTAGGCAGGCAGTAAGGTTTGGGCCAGAGCAGAAAGCAGGGGGTGTTTCCTTAGTCTATTGTTTCCTGGAGCTTCCTGACTATCCAAGGCTTTCAAGGCCCCTCTCTAGGCCAGTGGGCCACCGACGCGGTAGGCTGGATGGCAGGGAGATCCCTGCCTCTCCTTCTGACCTGCCATGACTTTTCAGGTTGAACCGGCCAGCCCGCCAGAGGTGGCCCTCTATCAGCCCTACTACGCCCTTGCCCGCCGGCAGTACCTGGCTCTAGCCGTGGGCCTTTACAAGAAGGGCAGCCTAGAGGGACAGCGGCCCATTGAAGGAGACAAGCCCGTCCCTTTCTTGGCCAGTTGGCCCGTGTTGCCTCTGCCCTCCGACCTAACGGTGGTGCAGGTTATCTTCGACCAAGACCCAGATCTGACCTATCAGCTCTCCCTAGCCAACTATGAGTTTGTGGACTACCTCATCGATGTGGTAGCGGCAATGCAGCGGGGCCAGCCGCCCAATTTCACCACCGCCTTTTACAAAAAGCTGATGCGGTATGAAGACTGAGGCCAATTCTCCAGTTGCCATCACCCTCTACGACACGACGCTGCGGGATGGGGCGCAGCGGGAGGGGTTGTCCCTGTCGGTGCAAGATAAGGTGCAAATTGCCAAGCTGCTGGATCGCCTGGGGATCCCTTTCATCGAAGGCGGCTGGCCGGGGGCCAATCCCAAGGATGTGCAGTTTTTCTGGCAGATGCGGGAAGAGCCGCTGGAGCAGGCGGAGCTGGTGGCCTTTTGCTCCACCCGCAAACCAGGGCGGCGGGCGGCTGAGGATCCCCTGCTGCAAGCCATCTTGGCAGCGGGCACCCGCTACGTGACGGTGTTCGGCAAGTCCTGGGATCTGCATGTTACTGAAGGGCTGGGCACCACCTTGGCTGAAAACCTGGCCATGATCCGCGACACCATCACCTATTTGTGCTCTCAGGGGCGCCGAGTGATCTACGATGCTGAGCACTGGTTTGATGCCTACCGCCACAACCCCGACTACGCCCTGCAAACCCTGGTAGCGGCTGCCGAGGCAGGGGCGGAGTGGCTGGTTCTCTGCGATACCAACGGCGGCTCCCTGCCCCACGAGATTGCCGCCATCACTGCAGCCGTTTTGGCAGAATCCCATCACTTGGGGCATTTGCCCATCGGGATCCACACCCACAACGACTCCGGCACTGCTGTGGCCAATGCCCTGGCGGCGGTCCAGGCGGGAGCGCGCATGGTGCAGGGCACCATCAATGGCTATGGGGAGCGCTGTGGCAATGCCGACCTGTGCAGCGTCATCCCCAACCTGCAACTGAAGCTGGGCTACCGCTGTCTCCCTGAGGGCAAGCTGCAACTCCTCACAGAAATCTCCCGGGCCATTAGCGAGGTGGTCAACCTGGCCCCCGATGACCATGCCCCCTTTGTGGGCCGGTCGGCCTTTGCCCACAAGGGCGGGATCCACGTTAGCGCTGTCCAGAAAAACCCCCTCACCTACGAGCACATTGCCCCGGAGCAGGTGGGCAACTGCCGGCGCATCGTGGTTTCGGAACAGGCGGGGCTCAGCAATATCCTCAGCAAGGTGGCCGGCTTCGGGATCCGGCTGGACAAGTCGGATCCGCAGGCGCGCTTGATCCTAGAGCGGCTGAAAACCCTGGAGCTGCAGGGCTACCAGTTTGAGGCGGCCGAGGCCAGCTTTGAGCTACTGGTGCGCAGCCTGTTGGGGCAGCGCTCCCAGCCCTTTGAGGTGCTCAGCTTCCATGTCAGCGCCACCACCCGCTCCGACTGGAGCAGCAGGAACTGGGATCCCAGTGGTGAGGCAGCGGAGGTGCAGTCCTTAGCAGCGGTGAAGATTGCCGTGCGGGGGCAGACGCGGGTGACGGCAGCGGAAGGGAATGGGCCAGTGGCCGCTTTGGATGGGGCGCTGCGTAAGGCCTTGCTGGAGTTTTACCCGCAACTAGAGGTCATTCACCTGACCGACTACAAGGTGCGGATTCTGGATGGCCAGGCCGGCACTTCAGCCAAAACGCGGGTGCTGGTGGAGTTTAGCGATGGCCACCGCCGCTGGACCACGGTGGGAGTTTCCACCAACATCATCGAAGCCTCCTGCCGGGCCTTGGTGGAAGGCTTTGAGTACAGCCTCTTGCCAGAACCTTGCCTTTCCCCACCCTCTGCCCAAATGGCTGCACCTTGAGGGGGATCTTCAGCCACCATGAGAATCATCGGCCTGACGGGCGGCATAGCCACTGGCAAATCCACGGTGGCCCGCATTTTGGAACGGCACGGGATCCCAGTGGCCGATGCAGACCAGATGGCCCGCCAGGCCCTTGCGGTGGGATCTCCCCTCCGCAAGCGGGTGCTGCAGCGCTACGGCCCGGCCATTCTAGATCCCTCTGGAGAGCTGGATCGCCGGCGGTTGGGGCAAATTGTGTTCGCCGATGCTTCCGAGCGGGCCTGGTTGGAGGCCCAGATCCACCCCTTTGTCAAAGCGCGGCTGCGGGAGTTTCTCGAGTCCCACGGAGCTTCTGCGCCGCCTGCAAATCCTCAAAAGGACGGCTCTCCCACCGTTTGCCTGATGATCCCGCTGCTGTTTGAGGCCCACATGGAAAACTGGGTCAGCGAGATCTGGGTGGTAACCTGTACCCCTGAGCAGCAGCGGCAGCGCCTGGCCCAGCGGGATCCCCTGCTGACGCCAGCAGAAATTGAAGCTCGCCTGGCCAGCCAGTGGCCCCTAGAGGAAAAGGCCCGTCGTGCCCAGGTGGTGCTGGACAATTCCGGATCCCTGGCGGAGCTGGAAGCGCAAGTGCAACAAGCCCTGGCGGCAGTGGGGCAGAAACCCTTGGCCTCGCCGCAGCAGGCTGGATAGAGTAGCGGATGGAGATCCCTTGCGCTTGGGTGAGTTGAGGCAAACGCAATGCAAGAAGCGCTTTGCGGCGGTGAAACGCTTGGCAGCAGCAGGCCGGAGTCCTGGTGGGCGCAAGCCCTGGCGGCGCGGGAGCAGGAGATCCAGGCTTTGCAAGAGCGCAACCGCCTCCTGCAGAGCCAAATTGATCTTTTGGAGTTGCGCCAAGAAAAGCAGCAGCGGCAACTGCGCAGCTACGAGGCAGAAATTGAGCAGCTCTACCAAGAAAAGCAGGTGTTGGAGCATCTGCTCCAGGAGCTGCCGCAGCTCTACCGCAGCAGGCTGCAGGCCCGCCTACAGCCCATCCGCGAGCGCATTGCTGCCCTTCAGGCAGAAAACCGCCGGCTTAAGCGGGAACTGGACCAGCTCAGCTACCGGCTGCAGGGCATGGATCAGTTGGATACCCCAAGCTGGAAGCTGCCCCTCCCCTCTCTCCCTGGCCTGCGCCGCTGGGATCCCCAGGACCCCTCTCCGCCTCGCCCTTGAGTTTCGCCCCAGCCCTAGGAGCGCAGTCGAGGCGCTGCTTGCTCGGAGATTTGGGAAATGGCCTATGAGCCCCTGCACCTAAAATACCGCCCGCAGCGCTTTGCCGAGGTCGTCGGTCAAGGAGCAGTAGTGCAGACTCTGGCCAATGCCATCCGACAAAACCGGGTGGCGCCGGCTTATTTGTTCTGCGGGCCGCGCGGCACGGGCAAGACCTCCAGCGCCCGCATTTTGGCCAAGTCCTTAAACTGCGAGCAGGGGCCGACGCCGGATCCCTGTCAGGTGTGCAGCCAGTGCCGCGCCATCACCGCCGGCTCTTCTCTGGATGTGATTGAAATTGACGCCGCCAGCCACACCGGCGTGGACAACATCCGCGAGCTAATCGAGCGGGCCCAGTTTGCGCCGGTGAGTAGCCGCTACAAGGTCTACATCATTGACGAATGTCACATGCTCAGCAACGCGGCCTTCAACGCTTTGCTGAAGACCCTGGAAGAGCCGCCCCCCCGCGTGGTGTTTGTCCTCGCCACCACCGACCCGCAGCGGGTTCTGCCCACCATCGTTTCCCGCTGCCAGCGCTTTGACTTCCGCCGCATCCCCCTCGACGACATGGTGGCCCACCTGGGCAAGATCGCCGCCCAGGAAGGGATCCCCATCACAGCAGAAGCCCTGCAGCTAGTAGCCCAAATTGCCCAGGGCGGGCTGCGGGACGCCGAGCGCCTGCTGGATCAGCTTAGCTTGCTAGAGGGATCCATCACCCCAGAAGTTGTCTGGGATCTGGTGGGCGGGATCCCGGAACAGCAGCTTTTGGAGTTGACGGATGCCCTGCTGGCCCAGGATGTAGAGGGGGTGCTGGCTCAAACGCGGCAATTGCTGGAGCGGGGCAAAGAGCCCCTGGTGGTGCTGCAGAACCTGGCGGCTTTTTACCGGGATCTGCTCCTGGCCAAGACGGCCCCCCAGCAACGGCATTGGGCGGCGGTAACGGATCCCACCTGGGCGGCCCTGCAACAGCGGGCCCCTCGCTACTCCGTAGAGATGCTGCTGGCAATCCAGAGCCATCTGCGCCAGTGCGAGCCGCAAATTCGCCAGAGCGGGCAACCCCAGCTGTGGCTGGAAATTGCTCTGCTGGATCTGCTGGGCCAGCTGCGCCCAGGGGCTGCAGCCAGCGCCGCGATCCCCCTTGCCTCTGCGGGCTTACCTTCTGCTGAGAAAACTGTCGATGCCTCCCCCCGCACCCCAGCAGAACAAAAGCAGAGGGCTACGGCAACAGCCACCCCAGAGTCCTTCACCCCTTCCCCTAGCCCAGCAGGGGACTTGACGCCCCTGCCGCAAGGACCCAGCCCACAAGAGCCGCTCCCTCCGGAAAAGGCAAAGGATCCGGCGCCTGCCCAGGTGTTGCGGCCCCACTGGGAGCAGTTTCTTGAAAACCTCCGCCCCATCACGCGAGGGCTATTGGCATCCGGCCATTTGCAGCAGGAGGCTCTTGTTTGGCTCGAGGGGACGGAGACCTTAGAAATTACCCTTGCTTTTCCCAATAAGGGCCTGGTGGAGAAGGTGCGCAGCAAAGAAGCCGAGGTCCACTCTGCTCTTTACAACCTGCTGCGGCGCCCGGTGCGGCTGAAGCTGGTGGTACAGCCACCGCCTCGCCTACGGGAGGGGCATGCTGGCCCAGCTGCGGCCCGTGACTCAAGGTTGGAGAGCAGCCCTCCTTCCCCCGAGCTCTCTCTTCCAAGACAGGCGGAGCTGAGGGCCCGGCAATCTACTGCCCCAGTGGTGCAAACCGCAAGGCCACCCTCCTACGACCTGGCCCATGAGCTGGCGGAGGTGGCCCGCCGCTTTGCTGACCATTTCAGCGGCAGTCTGGTGGATTTGCAAGGGATCCTGGCCGCGCCCCCAGAGACAGCAGCGGACCTGTCTGCCCTGGAGGGGGCTCCAGACTTGGGTGAAACCGACGGCTTGTTGACAGGCCAGGCCCCTCTGCCCCCCGAAGAGGAAGGGCAGCCTTTTTAGCGCTAGGCTGGGATTGTCTCAACCCCTGCGTCTTGAGGGATGATCTTCCCCATCTCGCCCTTGATCCGCTTCTCAGTCCAGGCGCTGTACTGGGCGCTGGTCCTGCCCCTACCGCTGTTGCTAGCCCGCCAAGGAACGCCCCTAGCGCTGGGATCCCTGCTGGCGGCACTGCTGGTGGGATGGGGGCTGCTCGTGGGATCCCTAAGCCAGCAGGTTCAGGTGGACGAGGTGGGCATGCAATCCACCTACCCCGCCTGGGTTCCGCCTTGGCTGCGCCAGGAGTGGCAAATCCGCTGGGCCGATGTCGAGCGCCTTGAACCCCGCTCCACCAGCCAAGGGGGCCTGGTGTACTACCTGGTCAGCCGAAGGGGGGATCGCGTCCTTTTGCCCATGCGGGTAGCCCGCTTCCGGGAACTGGTGGCGCTGGTGCGTCACCACACTGGCCTTGCGATAGATGGGCTGCGCCCCTATGTCCAGCCCTGGATGTACGCGCTACTGGGCGGCTGCGCCCTGCTGCTCTTGCTCTGGGATGGGATCCTTGCCTTCTGGGTTTGGACGGGGGGCTAGCTTAGCTCCAGCGGGGCAAGTAGCAGGAAAAATCCTGTTTCTTAACAAACCGAAAGGGCCCGGAAAGGGATCCCCAGACCACTTGGTCCGTTTCCGGGTCGCGGCCCTGATCCAGGCTGTGGAAGTAGTCGGCCCCAATCTCGAACTCGCTATAGAGGTAGGTGGTTCTGCCCTTGCGCTCGACGATACAGCCTTTGCCGGGCACGCTGCGGCCCCGGTAGCAGGATCCCGTCCACTCCACCTGGATTACACAGCCGGGCAAGAGTTCCAGCTCTGCCGCCCTCAGGCGGGCCAATTGCTCTAAGTTCCGACCGGCACATTTGTAGGCCTCTGGAGAGGTCAGGGCGTAGTTTTGGATGCGGATCCCCTCGGGGGTCTCGAAGAGATGGATGACCCGCTGCCGGTAGGGCTGGTCGGGGTAGATATCGTACAGTTGCTCCACGTAAAACCCTATCCCCTGAAACACCGACCACGGCAGGGGGCACTGGTAGACGTGAATGTTGGCAAACCAAACCGGCTCGGCCAGCGCCTGGTGCAGATTGTTGAAATGTCCGGCCATCCAGGTGGCCAGTTGGGCCAGTTGCGGCGAAACCGACATAGCGCGGGCAAAATCCTAACCAAGGGCAAACCTATTATCCAAGATGCTCGTCCTAGCTGCCAAAGCAAGCCTTGAGGGCCGCGAGCTAGAGTAGAAGAATGCAATCTGTTGCCACTTGGCCTATGTCTGCGGCACCTCTTCCTCTGCTGGGGCAATCTTTGGCTGCCTTGAAAGAGTGGGCAGTTGAGCAGGGGCAGCCGGCCTACCGCGGCCAACAACTGCACACTTGGCTCTACCAAAAAGGGATCCGCTCCCTGCAGGAAGTGACGGTCTTTCCCAAAGCCTGGCGCGAGGCGCTGCAGGATTATCCTGTGGGGCGCTCCCAGGTTGTGCAGCGGATAGAATCCCGCGACGGCACCGTTAAGTTGCTGCTGCAGCTAGCGGATGGGGAGTTGATTGAGACGGTGGGGATCCCAACCGCCAAGCGGCTAACTGTCTGCGTTTCCTCCCAGGTGGGCTGCCCCATGGCCTGCGACTTCTGCGCCACTGGCAAGATGGGCTACCGGCGCAACCTCAAGTTGCACGAAATTCTGGATCAGGTGTTAACGGTGCAGGAGGACTTTGGCCGCCGCGTCAGCCACGTGGTCTTCATGGGTATGGGGGAGCCCCTGCTCAACCGCGACACCGTGGTGCAGGCCATCCGCCGCCTCCACCAAGATATCGGCATTGGCCAGCGGCACATTACCCTTTCCACCGTGGGCGTGCCCCGGCAAATTCCCTGGCTGGCAGAGCAGAATCTGCAGATTACCTTGGCCGTCAGCCTGCATGCCCCCAACCAGGAGCTGCGGCAGCAGTTGATCCCTTCCGCAGCCCACTACCCCTTAGAGGCCCTGATCCGGGATTGCTGCGACTACATGCTGCGCACCGGGCGGCGGGTCAGCTTTGAATATACACTGCTAGCGGGGGTGAACGATCTGCCCCTCCATGCCCGCCAACTGGCGCGTCTGCTACAGCAGGCCAGCCAGGCGGGGGCCCGCCTGCACGTCAACCTGATCCCGTACAACCCCATTGCCGAGGCCAACTATCAGCGCCCCCACCCAGCGCGAGTGGCGGAGTTCGTCCGGCTGCTTGAAGAGCACCACGTGCGGGCCAGCGTGCGCCAAACCCGCGGCCTGGATAGCAACGCGGCCTGTGGTCAACTACGGGGATCCTTTCTGACCGCTTCCCCCGCGCCCTTGCCTTCCCCTGGGCCAGCCCTTGGCCGTCCCTAGACGCTCAAGTCCCCAGTTTTTTTGCAGTTGCCACCGGCGGGGCAGAAGGCAGCCAAACGCGAAAATGCGTCCATCCTTCCGAGCTGCTGACGGAGATCTGGCCCCCCATGTGCTCCACCAGTTGCTTCACCAAGGCCAGCCCCAGGCCGGTGCCGCCGTGCTTCCAGCGATCTGACTGCGGGATGCGGTAGAACTTCTCAAAGATGCGGGGCAGCTCCGACTCCGGGATCTCGCTGCTGTTGCTGCAGACAAAGAGGATCCCTTCTCCTTCCCAGGCCACCTGCAGGTGAATGGATCCCGCGGGGGCGGTGTATTTGACGGCGTTGTGCAGCAGCTCGCGCAAGATGCGGCCCAGAGCCGTGGGATCCGCCTCAAGGGGTGGGATCCCCTCTTCTAGATGCAGTTGCAAACTTTGGTTTTTGGCCTGGGCCAGGGGCTGAACTGCCGCCACCAGATCCCGCAAATAGCGCGGCAGGAAGATCTCTTCGGGTTGGAGCAGATACTTCTCGGCTGCCAGCCGCTGCATGTCCAGCAGGTCGTTGATGAGCTCAATTTGGCGGTTGCATTCCTTGAGGGCGATGGCGAAATACTGCTGCTGCTTCTCGGGGTTATCGCGGGCTATTTGCAACATTTGCAGGGCCATGCGCACATTGGTCATGGGGGTGCGCAGCTCGTGGGAGACGGTGCTCAAGAAATCGTCCTTGAGCAGGTTGAGCCGCTCCAATTCCTTCACCTGGGCCTGGGCTGCCTCATACAGACGGGCCTGCCGCAGGGCCAGAGCAGACAGGTTGGCCACCTGGTAGGCCAGTTGCCTTTCGGCTTCGGAAAACTTCTGCTGCCGCTCCAACAGCAACAGCCCCAGCCGCTCTTGCTTGTCCCAGAGGGAGCAAGCCAAAAGCTGTACCCAGTGCCCCTCTCGCTCCTTTTGACAACAGCAGTGGACTTCCCAGGGCTGCTCGAGAAAAGCATAGGAGTGCAGCAGGTGCCTCAGCTCGGGGTCGTTGAGGTAGGCGGGATCCGCCTTCTCCGGAAACGAGCAAGCCGGGATCCAGGAGGATCCATCGGCGCCGGTCAAGAAAATATGACAGCTGGTTAGGTTGAGGGCCTCGGCCAGGCTCTTGACCACCTCTTCCAGGATCTCCCCCTCCTTGAGGCTGGCCACCATCTGGCTGCTGAGGGAGCGCAGCACCGCCTCGAAGCGCAAAGCCTGCTCCAGCTTGGCAGTACGCAGCGCCACCTGGGCTTCCAGCTCGCGGTTGAGGGCTTCTAGCTGCTGCTGGGCCCGCTTTTGCTCGGTGATCTCCCGCCCCACCGACAGGATCTCCACCAGTTGGCCCTGGCTGTCGAAAATGCCCTGATCCACCCAGCTCACCCAGCGGGATTGGCCATCTTCGCCGGGGTACTCCCGCTCGCTGCGGTGGTAAGGGTGCTCAGGCGTCAGAGCCGCCAGCGCCTGCAGCACTGCCTCCCGTTCTTGCGGTGGCAGAGAGTCCACCCAGCGGCTACCTATCGTTTCTTCTGCAGAACGGCCGAAAAAGCGCAGGTAGGCAGGGTTGACATAGGTGATGCGGCTATCGGGCAAAGAGCGGCAGATCAGCTCCGTCTGCTGCTCCACCACAGCGCGGTACTGCTGCTGCTGTTGCCAGAGGCGATCCAGCAAAGCTTGTTGGTTGGTGGTCGCCTGCTGCCAAGCTTTGGCCAGGATCTGCACTTCTTGGATAGGGCCGGGATCCACAGGGGGCCAGGCCGGGATCCCAGTGTGCACAAATTGCTCCGCTATTTGGGTAAGGCGGCGCAGCGGACGAGAGAGGGCTTCGCTGAGGAGGATCCCGGCGGCCAAAAAGCCCAGCAGCAGCCCACCCCCCAACAGGGCCGCCTGCCGAGCACTGGCATAGACAGGGGCTAAAAGGGCGCCCTCCGGGATCCCGTAGACGAAGTAAAAGCCCGGCCCCCATTGATCCTGAATGGCCGTCACCTGCACCCAGTAAGGGATCCCGTCCACCCTAAGGCGCAGCAAACCTTCAGAGGCCGCCGTTGCCCAGGATCCCACCTGCTCTTGCACAGCCAGCAGCAGCGGCTGGGGAGAGAGCTCCTCCGTGCCGGCCACCACCTGGCCCTCTTCATCCAGCAACCAGCTCACCCCTGGATACGCCAAGCTGGCCTGCAGATCCTCCAGAAAAGCCTGCAGTTGCTGAGCCGAGAGAGCAGCCACCCAGCTGCCGTAAACCCGCCCCTCCGCCTCGGCCAAGGGCAGCGCTGTCAGGATCAGCCGCTCCGGCCTCTGATTGGGAAACTCGACAAAAAAGTTGCTCACCACCCAGGTACGGCGGGCCTCTTCCTGTTGCAGGATCCCGGGAAACCAAGACAGCCGCCGCAAATCCACCCAGCCCAACTGCCGCGTCAAGCCGGTGGGAGCCCCGCTTTCCGGATCCCGCTGGCGGCCCTGGACGGATCCCGGCTTCAGGCCCGGCGTGTGGTAAGTCCAAATCGACCCATCGGCGTGGCGGCGGGCGGTTACAAACCCCCCCTCCGCTGAGACAAAGCCGATGTAGCTCAGCTCGGGAAACTGCTGCAACTGGCGGGCAAAATAGGCCTCAAGCCTCTCCAGATCTTGCGGCTGAAGTGCGGCCAACTTGGGCAGTAGCTCCCACTGCACTGCCCCTTGATTGAGGGCATTGATCTGAAGGGGAGCTTGGAGATAGCGCCTGAGGTGCTCTTCAGTGCGATGGTGAACCTCCCTCTTCAGGTGCTCGGCCAATTGCAGCGCCATCTGCCGCCCAGCCCGCCAGGAGAGATAGCCCACCCCGCCTGCCCCCCCAGCCACTGCCAACAGCAGCGGCAACAGCAGCGCCACCCGCAAAGGGATGGGTTGGAGAGACCAGCGGGATTGCCCTTGGGAAGAACTCCAGGAAGATTGCATGGGATGGCCTGGGAGATGCTCCCCGACGGTCATCTTCCCAATGGGCCGAGAAAGCTGTCCCAGGAAATACTCTCTCTACTCTAGCAAGGGTTAACCTACCACCAGGGCCAGATTTTGAGTGGCTAGGCCGCAGAAGCCGAGATTGGCTTTTCCACTGCAACCTTTTGGCTAAGCAGCGCCAGGGTCAACTGATCCAGAATTTCTAGGTCGGCCTCCGAGTAACGTCCCTGCAAAAGCAGTTCGTTGATGAGGCTCTCTTGCTCTAGGCTGAGGAAGCTACTCTGAAACACTTGCGCAACTACTTCCTGGATACTGGGGGTATTCATGGCTGTCTCCGTTTGGGCTTTCCTTACTTCAGGGACGCTTGAGCCTTAGCTGCAGCAGGAGCCGTGTCCTGCCACTTTAGAGAAACCCTCCGCAGTTTCCCCAGGGAGAGGTTCTCGCTCAGCACCATTGCCAAGCGGTAAGTCCGGTAATCTAGGGTTAAGTCGAGAGGGGCCTGCATGCTGTTTTCTCCGTACTTCTAACGAGTTTAGCAAGTGCTCCGGGATATCACGTAAGCGATTTCTACGTTTTTTGTACACGATCTGGCGGAAACAAGCAAGGAGGAGCAACCCCCCGCATGGGGGGTTGCCTGCGAGCCTATGCGCCAGGGCGAAGATGGGGTGACCGCGGCAGCAGCTCTCCGGGAAGCTCGGGATCCGCCCTGCGGGAGGCTTAGGCTTGCTTGAAGTAGTCAGGCTCGTTGCCGGGCTTCCACTTGATGTTGCAGCCGAGGCTGGGCTTTTGGTTGGGATCGATGGGCTTGCCTGCTAGCAGGTTATCCAGGGCTGCCCGCAGATCTTTGCCGGTGACCGGCACATCCGTCAGGCTGGGACGGCTGTCATCCAGTTGGCCCCGGTACACCAGCTTGCGCTCTGCATCGAACAAGAAAAAGTCAGGGGTGCAAGCAGCCCTGAAGGCCTTGGCCACCTCTTGGGTTTCGTCGTAGCAGAAGGGGAAGGTAAAGCCCAAGGTCTCGGCCATTTTCTTCAAGTTCTCGGGGCTGTCCTCAGGGTAATTCTCCACGTCGTTGGCGCTAATGGCTACAATGCCGACGCCGCGGTCCTTGTAATCTCTGCCAATACGGGCCAGCTCTTCTTGCACATGCTTCACATAGGGGCAGTGCTGGCAGATGAACATCACTAGCAAAGCGGGCTTGTCGGCAAAGGTGGAGAGGGAAATGGTTTGTCCAGTTACCACATCCGGCAGGCTGAAGTCTGGGGCCGGGGTGCCCAAAGGTAGCATGGTCGAGGGAGTACGGGCCATAGCAAACCTCCAGCGTAAAGTTTCCTTAATCATCATGGCTCATCCCCCTCCCCAGAAAACCTCACCAGGGGATCGCGCCAGTAACTTGAGGATCCCAAGTAGGCCGGGAACAGCCTTTACAATTTGGATGAAGTCCGTAGCACTTTGTCCAGGAGCTAAGCCTTGAGCCCCACCGTCTTGTCCGCTGCTCCCCTAGTGGACACCCACGTCCACTTGAACTATCCCGACTTTGCAGAAGATCTGCCCCAGGTGGCCGAGCGCTGGCGCCAGGCCGGGATCCGGCACCTGGTGCACTCCTGTGTAACGCCAGCAGAGTTTCCCCAGCTGCAGGCCATTGCCAACCAGTACCCCGAAGTCTTTTTGTCGGTGGGGCTGCACCCTTTGGAGGCGCGCCAGTGGCAGCCGGATCTGGCCGAAAAGATCGCCCAGTTGGCCGCCAGCGACACGCGGGTGGTGGCCATCGGGGAGACGGGCTTAGATTTTTACAAGTCCGACCCGGCGGATATCGAGCGGCAACAAGCCTCCTTCCGCGCCCACATTGCCATTGCCCAGGAGCAGGATTTGGCCCTAATCGTCCATTGCCGTGAGGCGGCAGCAGCCACCTACGAACTCCTCAAGGAGGCCCTGGCCACCGGGGGGCCGCTGCGGGTGGTGATGCACTGCTGGAGTGGATCCCCGGAGGAGACGCGGCTCTTTGTAGAGCTGGGCTGCTTCATCAGCTTTAGCGGCATCGTGACCTTCAAGAACGCCGAGACCGTGCGCCGGTCGGCCTTGGAGGTGCCCTTGTCCCAGCTTTTGGTGGAAACCGATTGCCCTTTTTTGGCCCCCACCCCCTTCCGCGGCAAGCGCAACGAGCCGGCCTACGTGCAGCGGGTAGCCCAAACTCTGGCGGAGCTGTTGCAGATCTCCTTGGAAGACCTGGCCCAACAGACCAGCCAAAATGCCGCCCGCCTCTTCCGCCTGCCCCAGCCCCCTTTGTGAAGGAGAGTGGAGAACTTTTGAATTCCTTAAGCTTTTCCCCTGCGGCTCTGCAACTTCCCGGCAGGGGGCGCTATCGTGAAAGAGGGAGTGTAGCTTCCAATACTTTTGCTCCCTCATGGAGAGATGGCTACGGAAAACTTGGCCCCTGCAGCCTGCACCAGCCGGGATGTCCTCATCAACCGCATTACCCACCAGATCCGGCAATCTTTGGAGCTGGATCAGATCCTGAGGGCAACGGTAGAGGAGGTGCGGGCCTTTTTGGGCACGGATCGGGTCAAGGTGTACCGCTTCGACCCGGAAGGTCATGGAACGGTGGTGGCGGAAGCGCGCCAGCCGGGGCGGCTGCCCTCTCTCCTGGGTTTGTCTTTTCCGGCGGGGGATATTCCTGAGCAAGCGCGGCAGCTGTTTCGCCTGGCCCAGGTGCGGGTCATTGTGGATGTGGAGGGCCAAACCCGCTCCCTCAGCCAGCCGGAGCCTCTGGGCCGCTTTGCCCAGGCCCAGCCTTTGCCTCTGGGAGAGGTGCCGCAGCGGCCGGTGGATCCCTGCCATGCCCATTACCTCAAGTGTATGGGGGTGGCCTCTTCCCTGGTGGTGCCCCTCCTGCATCACCAGCAATTGTGGGGGCTCTTGGTCTCCCACCACGCCGAGCCGCGCTCCTACTCTGCTGAGGAGCTGCAGGTGGTGCAGTTGGTGGCGGATCAGGTGTCGATTGCCATTGCCCAGGCGGAGTTGCTGGAGCAGGCGCGGCAGAAGGCGCAGCAGGAACGCTTGATTAACCAAATTGCGGCGCTGGTGTACTCGCCGCTTCACCCCGAAACCACCCTGAGCACCGTCCTGGAGCAGCTTACCGCCCAGCTCCAAGGGATCGGGGCACGGCTGCGCCTCCAGTTCCTGGGCTTGGAGACTCTCCACGGCTATGGGAGCCAGCCGCCGGCAGGATACGACGCCTGGCTGCAGGAGCAGGTGGGAAGAGGCAAGTCGGCAGGGAACGGGGTGAGAACCTGGTCGCTTTCGCAACTGGAGAAGTGGCCAGAACTGCAGTTACAGGTGCAGCAGACGCCCATCCGCGGGCTGCTGGCGGTACCGCTGCTTTGGAAGGAGCAGGTGCTGGGCTGGCTGAGCGTGTTTCGTGGCGCCATCTGCCAAGAGACCCACTGGGCCGGCTACCGCTGGCCCGCCCAAGGGGAAGGTGGGGAGGATCCCCGTCAACAACTGCCCTTGATCTCTTTTGCCGCCTGGCGGGAGCTGAAAATTGACGAGCCCAAGGCGTGGTCGGCCTCTGACCTGGAGCTCGTCAGCCGCGCTGCTGTACACCTGGCCCTCTCGATCACGCAAAACCAGCTCTACCGCCAGTTGCAAGATCTCAACGCCCGTCTGGAGCAGGAGGTGCAGGAGCGGACCGCGGCCCTGCAGCGCTCTCTAGCAATGGACGCCCTCCTGCAGCGGGTTACCGACCAGGTGCGCACCACCCTGGACGAAGCCCAGATCCTGCGGGCAGTGGTGCGGGAGTTGGCCCTAGGGCTGCCCATCCAAGGCTGCGATCTCTGTCTCTACGATCTGGAGGCCGGCCAGGCCACGGTGCGCTACGAATACACCGCCGCCCTGCCGCCCGCCGGCGGGATCACTCTAACCCTAGCCGACTACCCGGATCTCTACCGGCAACTGCAAAGGGGGCAAGCGGCGCAACTGTGCCATTTGTCGGGGCAAAGCTGGATCCCGCGGCGGGAAGGGCTAACCCTCTTGGTATGTCCGCTGCGGGATGGCCAGGGGTTGGTGGGGGATCTCTGGCTAGTGAAGCCGGCAGACGAGTGCTTTGATGAGCTGGAGGTGCGGCTAGTGCAGCAGGTGGCGGATCACTGTGCCATCGCCATTCGCCAGGCTCGCCTCTACCAGGCCTCGGTGCAGCAAATCAGTGAGCTGGAACGCCTCAACCGCCTCAAAGATGATTTCTTGAGCACCGTCTCCCACGAGCTGCGCACCCCCATCACCAACATGAAAATGGCCATCCAACTGCTGAAAGTGGCCCGCACCCCGCAAAAACGGGAGCAATACTTGCAAATCCTGGAGCAGGAGTGCGAGCGCGAGGCGGAATTGGTCAACGATCTGCTGGATCTGCAGCGGCTGGAGCAGGGATCCAAACCCCTTCATCTTGAAGAAGTGTCCTTGGCCGCCTGGCTGCCCACTGTGCTCCAGCCCTTTGTGCAGCGGGCCCAGGCCAATCAGCAACAGTTGCGGTGGCAGATTGACCCGAAGGTGGGCAAGATAGTGACGGATCAGGTGGGTCTGGAGCGGGTGGTGCAGGAGCTGGTCAACAACGCCTGCAAGTACACCCCGCCTCACCACCGCATCACGGTGACGGCGGGCCGCCTCAGCCCTGAACAAGTGCAAATTCGGGTTATCAACGAGGGGGTGGAGATCCCCCGCAGCGAGTGGGAGCGCATCTTTGAGAAGTTCTACCGCATCCCCAGCGGGGATCCCTGGAAGCGGGGCGGCACCGGCCTGGGGCTGGCTTTGGTCAAGCAGTGGATGCAGCGGCTGGGAGGCTGCGTCTGGGTAGAAAGCGGCCACGGCAAGACCTGCTTTACCCTGCTGTTGCCGCAGGGATCCCTGCAGCAGCCGCCCCTGAGTCGCAACTGTGCCTAGACCCATGAGCGATGGCCACCCAGAAGCGCTGCAACTAGCCGTTGGGCAATTCAACCGGGGGGAGTTCTACGCCTGCCACGACACCCTGGAGGCGCTGTGGATGGAGGCAACAGATCCGGAGCGGCGCTTCTACCAGGGGCTGTTGCAAACCGCCGTGGCCTACTACCACCTGCAAAACGGCAACCGCCGCGGCTGCATGATCCTGCTGGGGGAGGCCAACCGCAAGCTGGCCGACTTTCTGCCCACCTACGCCGGCTACAACCTGCAAGCTCTCTGGGAAGCCAACCAGAGTCTCCTGCAAGAGCTCTTTTGCCTCCAGCCTGAGGATCCCTTGCCCTGGGTGGCCCCTCCTGTCCTGAGAACCGTTGACGACAGGCCCGATCGCGAGGCTTCTTGGAATCTCCCAGAACCCCAGTAGCTACCGCCGCTTGGAGCGACGAGCTTGCCGTTCTGCCTCCTGGCGCCGCCGCCGATCCCGCCAGTCAACAAAGGTGATGTAGCCAACCCCCAGCGTTACAGCCAGCAAGAGCAAAAAGATGCTGCCGTAGGCAAGGCGGACAACCCAGGACACGTCAAGTTCCATAGAGCAGGAGGAAGTCCTTTAGCAACAACAGGGCCAGGCGGGATCCGCTACATGCCGTTACGGCCCCAGACCACAAAGGCAATGGAAAGGGCAAAGAAAGCAGCAACGGCAACCCAGCCAAGGGTAATGATGTCCATAGCTCTAGCTCAGCAAAGAGAGTCCATCGAGGTAATCCCATTTTAGGGGATGGGATCCCCCCGCCTCCCCCCTAGAGCCCGACTGGGGGGGAGGAGCTAGAGATCTTGCGCCCTCAGGGTTTGCACGCCCCGGGGCGACCAGGTTACCGCTCCAACGCGCTCGGCAATGTAGAGGGGCCGCTGCTTTTGCCGAAACCAAGTAGCTACTGCCTCGCCAACAGGGCCGGAGCTGATGCCTGCCTGCACCTGAAAGCGCTCCAGCAAGTCCAAGATTACGGATCCCCCATCCCACCACAGCCAGTCGATCTGGGCCGGCAGCAGGGGGGATCCGGCTAGCTCGGCCTGGACGTTGGTGCCGGCGGATCCCAAGAGCAGCCAACGGGATCCCTCCGCCTCCAGGGTCAACACCAGAGGGTTGGTGTGGACAGCCTGCAGCTTCAGCCGCTCCGAAAAAGGGATCCAATCCGCAGGCCGCAAGACTTGATAGGGGATCCCGGCAGCTTGCACGGCGCTAAGAGAGCGCAGGTAGCTGTCCGAGGCGGCATTGACGCCGCCCCCGTCCCAGAACTGCCCGATGGAGAAAGCTGAAAGCAGGATCTCCCAGCCCCCATTGGCCGAGCCGGCAGAGGTCATGGCCACCGCCCCCTCCAGACGGCGCAGGCCCTGTTGCCGCAAAAAAGGGAGCACCGTACGCTCGGCCAAGCGGGGATCGCCGCTGTTCAGTAAGAGGTGGCGTCCTTCGGCTTGGATGGCCAGGATGGGGATACGGCCACTGGCCAAAGCCGTGATCTGAACTGGCGGCCCCGGCCACAGCCTTGGCCCCAGCAGGATGGCGGCCATAACCAGAGCAGTGCCCTGCCAGCGGAAAGCCCGCCGCCAGCGGGGCCAAAAGGTCAGGGCCACTAGCGCCCCGTAGAGGAGCAGGCACTGCAGCAACGAGACCCTGCCGGTGTAGTAGGAGCTTAGGGGCCAGCTGGCCATCCAGCTCACCCAGTTAATCAAGGGGGTGAGCAAAAACGTCAAGGGCCGGGCCAGCAGGGATCCCAGCCCCGGCCAGATTAAGGCCACCAGGGCCGCCCCAAACCCTGCCACCAGCAGCGGCACCACTAGAAGCAATAGCAGCGGGTTGGCCAGCAGCGAGTAGGTGGGGATGCGGCCAAAGATAACCACCTGTAGCGGCAGGATCCAGATCTGGGCGGCCAGCGGAACGGCCAGAGCGGTAGCCACCGCCGGCGGCAAGAAGTCCAGCCGGGACACGATCGGCGCCGTCCCCACCAGCAGTCCCAGGGTGGCAGCAAAGCTAAGCTGAAACCCCAAGTCCGTAATCCACAGGGGCTGGTAGATCAAGAGCAAAACTGCCGCCACCAGCAGCGTCCCCAGGGGGTCAAGCCTAACTTTTCCTTCCAGTCTGGGCTCCGTCAGCACCAGCATGGCCGCCACCCCCATCACTGCCGCCCGCAACACCGAAGGCGTAAACCCCGTCAAGGTGAGGTAAAGCCCCAAGACCGCCAGGAGGATCCCTTGCTGCAGGCGCACCGGCAGCCGCCGCGTTAGGACAAACACCACCCCCACCACCAGGGACACGTGAAACCCAGAGGCCGCCAGGACGTGGGCCAGACCGACTTCCCGAAAGGCATCCTGCAAATCAAAATCCAATTGCGCAGCGCGGGATCCCAGCACCAAGGAAGCCAAGAGGTTCCCCTGCCGCTCCCCCAGCCCGGCAATGAACGCCTCCCGCACCCGCCGCCGCAACACCCAACCTCCCCAGCCCCTCCCGCCCGGTTGGGGAATCACCTCGCGAGCGCTGAACCCCGCAAAAGCTCCCTGGCGCTGCAGATAGGCCTGAAAATCAAAGCTGCCTGGGTTTAGGGCTGGACTGGGGAGGTAGAGAGATCCCGTCAGGCGCACCCGCTGGCTGGGATGGAGATCCTGGCTTGGGAGAGCTTCAGGGCTGGCAGTGACGTAGAGCTTGCCGCTCACCTGGCGAGCGGTGGAGTTGGGCTCCAACACCTGCTCCACCTCAAGCCAAAACTGCCGCCGCTCGCTGCGGGTGGGACGGGGTTCTGAAAGAACGGTGCCCACCAGACTCATCTGCGGCTGTGGGGCCAGCAGGCTGATATCCGTTGGGCCGGGAACCGGCTGTCGCCAGCCCAGGTAGGTCCAGGCTAGACACCCCACCAGCCCCATCGCCAGCCAGGTGCGGGCCAAACGCAGTTGCCGCCGCCACAGCAGGGATCCCGCCAATCCCAACGCCAGCGGGATCCCCCACCCCCAGCCCCCTACCGCTGGCCAGGCCCGCAGCAACAGGCCTAGGATCCAGCCCAGCCCCAGCAGATAGGTTTTCTCCATCCCCTTTCAGCGCCCTTGCTCCCACTCTACTGTTGCGCTCAGGTGGGATCCATGGCCTTGTCTTAACCTTGAACGGTTGCCAACCCCGCAAGACAATTGCCACCAGCCGCCTTCTCCCGGCAGAGGGGCAACGCACCCCCCAATCCCTAGCCCGCAAACTTCCTCTTGCCAGTTTTGCGAAAGATGGCCCACTGGCTCGTGAGGGCGATATCCTAGGGTTGAGGCTACTGCGAGGGGAGGCGGATCCGCTCCCCTCTGTTCCATCCCATTTGGGAATGTCGTTAGGGTGATAGTGGGCTTCGCAAGGTGGGGAAGCGCACATGGACAGCACTTTGCTGCAAGCAGCTCGCCAGATCTACCAGCTTCATCTTCAGCACCGACCAGAGGTGGTGGAGCAGCCACCGCGGGGTGTGGTCATCCACCGCCGTACCCTGCGAGGGGATCTGATCTTTTCTGAGTTTCCCATTCTGCTACCCCAAGAAACCTTCATCCCCCTGCAGCAGCTGGAGCCGCTGCAGTGAGGCAGAAGGGCTACCCTTGCTTTGGCTGCCCTGCTCAACCTTCTGCGCTGCTAAGCAGCGCTTGCGCAATGTGGCTGAGCAACGTCGACACGAACAGCCCCTGGGAACTGCGTCTGCTGGGTTGGGTGCTGGTGTTGGTCCTGGGGGCTTGTGTGGGCAGCTTTATCAACGTGGTGGTCTACCGCCTGCCGCGGGGTCTCTCTCTGCTCTATCCCGGATCCCATTGTCCCCACTGCAAGACCCCCCTGAGCCCCACGGAAAACCTCCCCCTCCTGGGTTGGTTCCTGCTGCGGGGTCGCTGCCGCCACTGCGGGGATCCCATTGCCTGGCGCTACCCTGCCGTTGAGGCCTTGACCCTGGGGCTGTTTGGCCTCAGCATCGCCATCTTAGGGTTTTCCCCCCGCGGGATCCTCACCTGTGTCTTGTTGAGCTGGCTGCTGGCGCTGGCCCTGGTTGACCTAGATACGTTTCTGCTGCCGGAAGCGCTCACCCGCTCCGGCTTGGTGGCGGGGCTGCTGGCCCGCTTGCTCCTGCCCTGGTGGGAAGGGTCGGGATCCCTGGCCGCCATGGGCTGGTCAGTGGTGGCGGGGATTGCTGGCGCGGTGCTCGGCATTTGGCTGTTGGAGGGTATTGGCTTGGTGGCCCGCCGGGTTTTGCGGCGGGAGGCCCTAGGCGGAGGAGATGGCAAGTTGCTTGCCCTGATTGGTATGTGGCTGGGCTGGCAGGGGGTGGGGGTGACCCTCCTAGTGGGTTCGGGGTTGGGCTTGCTGGCTAACTTGCTGGCCCTGGCCAAAGGAAAGGCCCGCCTGGGCAAACCCGTCCCCTTTGGACCCTACTTGGCTCTAGGCGGGGCTGTGGCTGCCTTGGCAGGCTCCCCGCTGGTCGAAGCCTACCTGCGCTGGTCGGGGTTGCTGGAGTAGGGGGAACGCCTGTTCAGCTCCTGCCAGTCGCGGTAGGGAGGGCCGGGCCTCCGCAAGGACTGGCGATGGCAAAACCCACAGACAAACCAACGCTCCAGCTCGGCGGCAGGGGTGGGGCAGCCGCAGGCAGGGCAGGGGAACAGGTTTTGCCGGGTCTGGTGCTGTTTCACTCGCTGAGCCCAGCGCTCAAAGGCAGCTTTGACCTCCTCAGAAGAGGGAGGTAAGCAAGAGCAGCGAGGGGCAGCAGGCCGCTTTGGCGGTGCAGGGGAAAGGGGGTAGAACTTGTCCACCAGCTCCGCATCGGCGGCAAAAGAGTTAGCCAAGCCAGATCTGGCATGCCAAGCAGCGGGGCTAAAGCGGATATCAGTGAGGGGAGAGGGCAGGCGGCTGTTGAGTTTCTTAAGAATCAGTTGGCGCTGCAAAGTGAGGTTCTGAGCCCAAGCGGGGGTAGAGGTGGCCACCTGCAGCACCTGACGGCGCAGGTTGACGGGATGGGTTTGCGCGGCTACCGCTTCTCCCACCACTTCCGGCCAGATCTGCCGCAGGGTCTGCATTTGGCTAAGCTCGGCCCAAAGGGGGTGAGCGCTGAAACTTGCCAACACATGCTCTAGGCTTTGCAGCATGGGGTCTTGCCCTAATCGGAAAGGCCGCTTTTGTCTTCCAGGAACTGGGCTGCTTCGCTGAGGGCCGACTGGATGGAAGCGGCATCAGGTAGAGAACGGGATCCGCCATCGGGGCTGAGGGAAACTAGTCCTTCCAAGCTGCGGATGTGGATATCTTGCTGGGGGAAGGGGATGCGGATCCCACGCCGCCGAAACTCTGCCTCAATGGCAAAGTTGAGCTCGCTAATCAAGACAAATTGATCCTGAGGACGGTTGATCCACACCAGCAGCTCAAAGTTAAGGGAAGAGGGCCCAAAAGATCTAAGCCACACCTGCGGAGGCGGGTTGGTCAGAACCCGCGGATTCCCTCTAGCAACCGCAAGGAGGGCTTCGGTAACCACGGCCGTATCGGAGCCATAGGCTACACCTACGGGAATGTGGATGCGGCAGCGGGGATCCCGGTAGCTCCAGTTCACCACCTTCGACTCGGTGAAGCGGGAGTTGGGCACAATCACAAAGATGCGATCCAAGGTGCGCAGGACAGTTGCCCGCGGGCCAATGTGCTCCACCGTGCCCAGCAAGTTATCCACTTCGACCAGATCCCCAATCTGGATGGGGCGCTCCAGGAGGATGGCGAGGTAGCTAATGTAGTTGTTGGAAAGGTTTTGCAGGCCAAAGCCAATGCCCAAGCCCACCGCCCCCGCAATCACAGCTAAGGAGCTGAGGTTGAGGCCACTAAAGGGCAGCACCAGCAGGATCCCAAAGAGAGTGAGGACGTATTTGAAGATGGCCGCCGTCGACTCCTGGGTGCCCAAGTCTAGCCCAAGGCGACCTAATAGTCGCCGCTTCAAGCCAACGCTGATGTAGTGGGCAACCGTAAAAACCAGAGCGGCCAGGACAAAGAAAACCAACAGGCTAGCAATGGAAACATGGGAATTGGGCAGCGGTTGGGTGAGAACGCCCAGCGCCGTGTCCACCACCTGCTCCAGGCGCGCGTAAAAAGCCCGCTGAAAGGGTCGCAGGGGGGGTATGAAGCTGATGCCGCGATCCAGCGAGATGCCGGCAATCAGCATTGCCCCCAGGCTGCGCAGCAGGGATCCTCCCACGTCAATCCAGCTGCCCCAGCCTGGGTCGGCCCGGAGCTCTAGCCACCTCTGCAGGCGGACAAGGCTGCGGTCAAACAGCCGCCAGAGAAAGAACCCCAGCGCCAAAGTGGCCAGCCCAGCTAGGAGAGTAAACAGCAGCACGCGCGGATCCCGCGTCCGCTGCAGATCCAGCCGATCCTGCCGGTACTCGGCAATGGCTTGTTCCAGCCGTCGTGCCCAACTGTTGGCCACCAGACGCACATCGTTGAGGCTCACCTGGCCCAGCGGTATCCTGCGCTCGGCAGCCGCATCGGCATAGGTGACAGTAAACAAATACCGTTGGGTGGCCTCAAAGCGGCCTCTTTCTCCCAGACGGAGGACGTACTGCCCATTGGCCTCCTGGGCCACCCGCACCTCTGGCTCTGGCAACTGGCCTTCTTCTAAAAAGCGCTCGATGATGGCCCGCACGTTATCGGCCCGCACGTCACTGGGGTACTCTGCCGTCTGCAGGCGAAACACGGGGACCTTCCCCACCAAGACTTCTGTGCCCTCTTGGCCAGTCAACGGGATCGGAGGGGGGGATCCCTCAGGGGCAAGGCCAGGAGTCTGTAGCTCGAGGGCCTGAGCCAGGCGGCCCTCAAGGGGGGCAGAGACGGCAGGGGAAAGCCAGAGACCGATCCCCACCGTCAGCCCTAGCACAGCTCCCTTCAGGAGGAGGGACTCTCGAATGGCGCGGCGGAGACAAACACCCATGGTTGCAGAGATCCCGGGGAGGCTTGGCGGTATGCCTATGGTGGCACAAGCAAATCCCAAGGGAGGTAGGCTAAGCGTTCAGAGGCTCTGAGGGTGGCCCAAAAGCCGTTGGCGCAGCTTTTTAATCTGGTCGCGCAGCCGGGCAGCTTCTTCAAATTCCAGGTTTTTAGCCGCCGCCTTCATCTTTGCATCTAGCTCGCTAATTAGCTCTGGAATTTTTGATAGCGGGATCTCATCTGGTGCTGGAAAGGCTTTTTCTAGATCCCTGCCGTTGAGTTTGCGGGAGATGGCTAAAAAAGACAAAATAGCGTTGCTGTTTTTCTTAACGATGGGCTTGGGGGTGATGTTGTGCTGGCGGTTGTATTGCAATTGAATTTCCCGGCGGCGCTGGGTTTCGGCAATAGCCCGGGCCATGCTGCTGGTGAGAGTGTCGGCGTACATCACCACCGTGCCGCGAACATTGCGCGCTGCCCGCCCAATCATCTGGATTAGGGATCGCTCCGCCCGCAGAAATCCTTCTTTATCCGCATCCAAAATGGCCACCAAGGAGACTTCCGGCAAATCCAACCCTTCCCGCAACAAATTGACTCCCACCAGGACATCAAAAGCTCCTTCCCGGAAATCTTGGAGGATCTCGATGCGCTCGATGGGGGTAATCTCAGAGTGTAGGTAGCGAACGCGGATGCCGCGTTCCTGCAGGTATTCTGTGAGATCTTCGGCCATGCGTTTGGTGAGGGTGGTCACGATTACCCGTTCGGCAGGGCCCTGCTGCGAGCGCTCTAGCCGCAGATAGATCTCCCCCAGCAAATCCTCGATCTGCCCGGCGGTAGGGCGCACATGCACCTCGGGATCCACCACGCCGGTGGGCCGAATGACCTGCTCTACAACCCGACCCGTACCCGGCACATAGAACTTTAGGGTTTTGCCGTTTTCCACCACTGTTTCAAATTGGGCTCCGCTTTGCTCCAGTTCCCAGTTGCCAGGCGTGGCGGAAACAAAGATGCATTGGTGGACTTTGGCCCAAAACTCTTCGGCTTTGAGGGGGCGGTTGTCGAGGGCACTGGGCAGGCGAAAGCCGTGATCCACTAGCACCTGTTTGCGGGCGCGATCCCCATTGTACATGCCACGGATTTGCGGCACCGTGACGTGGGATTCGTCCACCACCAAGAGCCAATCGTTGGCCTTAAAGTAGTCCACTAAGCAGGCAGGTGGCTCTCCTTCCTTGCGCCCTGTCAGGTGGCGGGAGTAGTTTTCAATGCCGTTGCAATAGCCCACCTCCCGCAGCATTTCCAGATCAGCGCGGGTGCGCTGCTCTAGCCGCTGGGCTTCCAAGAGCTTGCCCTGGCGGCGAAAGAGAGCTAGCTGCTCTTCCAGTTCCTGCTCGATGCTGCGGATGGCCTGTTCTAGCCGCTCTTCTGGTGTTACAAAGTGGCGAGCTGGATAAACCCTGAGGGCGCTGACGCTGGTGAGGATTTGACCTGTTACTGGGTCAATGAGGCGAATGGCCTCAATCTCGTCGCCAAAAAACTCAATGCGAATGACTCGGTCTTCGTAGGCAGGCACAATTTCCAACACATCCCCTTTGACGCGAAACCGCCCCCGCACCAGTTCCAGATCATTGCGCTCATACTGGATGCTGACTAGATCCCGCAAGACTTGCCGCTGGTCAATTTGCTGGCCAACTTTGAAGGGGATGGAAGCCTTCAGGTATTCCTCCGGCATGCCCAAGCCATAGAGGCAGCTTACAGAAGCCACAACGATGACATCCCGCCGTTCAAAGAGGGAGCGGGTAGCCGAGTGCCGCAGCATGTCAATTTCTTCGTTAATGGAAGAGGACTTGGCAATGTAGGTGTCGGTACTGGGCACATAGGCCTCCGGCTGGTAGTAGTCATAGTAGCTGATGAAATACTCAACAGCATTGTAGGGAAAAAGCTCGCGCAGCTCGTTGCACAGTTGTGCGGCCAAGGTTTTGTTGGGGGCCATCACCAGGGTCGGCCTGCCAATCTGCTGGATAGTATGGGCAATGGTAAAAGTTTTGCCAGTTCCGGTTGCCCCCAGCAGAGTTTGAAAGCGATGGCCCTCCAAAATTGACTGCACTAAGCCAGCAATTGCCTTAGGCTGATCCCCGGTAGGTTGGTAGGGGGAAACCAGTTGAAACTCGGACATAGGTCTAATCCTTTACAAGCTGTAGATCTGTCCATCTACCAGCAGGTAAGTAATGCCTTTTTTTTGCAACTGCGAGCGCACAATTTCCAGAATGTAGCCGGGAAATTGGATGACCCGGTAGGGCGGGTGGGTGTTGCTACCCCGGCGGCTCATTTCGGAAAAGCGCCGAGCCACCTTGTGGTTGTCAAAAATGGGCAGCGTATTGGCATTCTCGATCCCTTCCAAGCATCCCGGCCCCAAAAATTCCCTGAGGGGGCGGGTGGCCAATTCTTGGTAGCGATCCACCACCACATAGCAGGTCTCAGGCGGATTCAGCTCCTCCAGGGGGAGCACCCGAATTTGATGGACAGGCTCTGCGAGGAGATCTGGTCCTGCCTCTGCGCTGTCTAGAAAATCGTCGCTAGGGTCCTCCTCGTCTTCCTCTTCTTCTTCCAGCTCTCTGTCTTCGTCTGCGGCCAGATCTGCCTGTAGCTCAGCCACCAGGTGGGCCGGCAATGCTTCAGGAGGCAGTTCTGCTCCTGTTGTCCCCTCTCCCTCGCCCGCCTGAGGGGAGGCGTCGGCAGCCTCTGGAAACAGACCCTGTTGCGGCTGGGGTACCTCGGGAGTGTCTAGGGGAAGGGTAAGTTCCTTGCCCTTGTCTTTGCGGCGGGCTGCTGAGCGTTTGAGCTGAATGAGCCGCTGGTACTCCTCAGGAGGGATATTTTCCTTGAGAACGCGGGTGATGGTGGAGAGGCTGACTCGGAATTGCTCCGCCAATTCAGCAACAGTAGCCACCGAGCTGCGGTAGGCATTGACAATCTGCTGGTGTTCCTGCTCTGAAAGTTTGCTGCGAGTCATGGCCATTCTCCCCTCCCAAAACTTATGGGCAGGTGGCGGTTGAGCGGCACACCTGCTTGAGGCCGGCGGCCAGGGCTTCCCGGTCTAGCCCCTTGCCAGTGAAGACCCTTTTGGACAGGCGCCGCTCCCGGGGATCCCCTGCTCACTCCAACGAGAGGGTCTGCCGACAGCCCAGCTGGTGAAACATAACCCGCTGTGGCTCGTCCACCCCAGTACTCCCTTAGCGCAAACAAGGGTCTCCGGCACCTCCTGCCGCCAGTCCCCCAGCGGCTGCTGCAGTTGAAAGCTCAGGGATTGGCTCCCGTCTGGGGCTAGGCGGTGGCTGGGGTAGGCGTGAGCTTCAGCCTCGGCAGCGGAGAGCTGGGGATCCCAGAGTTCCGGGCAAAAGGCGGGCACCTCCAAAATACAGGCCAGGGGAACTGGGGTGGTGAGCAGACAAGAGACCGCAGAGTTGTAGCAGCGCAGGTCAAGTTCAGCAGCGGTGATTCCATCCGCTTTGTTGAGCAGCAGGAGGTCGGCGCTGCTAATCTGGTGGGCAACAGTTTGGGAGCGCTGGAAATTGCGCCAGTACTTGGCCCCGTGGCCCAAGGTTACCACGGCCGCAAGGCGCAGCTCCGGGCGGAAAGTTTTCTGGACAAATAGCTCGGTTGCTTGCCTGGGATCCGCTACCCGGTAGTCCAACGCCTGGGCAGGCAGGGGCAGCTGCACAGCGGCCGCTTCAAGGTAGTGCCGCACCCTGCCCCAGCGACAGCGATTGCTAAGCTGCCGCCTCGCTCCTGCAGCCAGGTGGGCTAGGTTGCCCTCGATGGAGATCCCACCCAACTC